>JALPXT010000037.1 GCA_023271485.1 Dehalococcoidia bacterium
GAGGAGGTGATCTGGTGACCGATAAGGAGAAGGAAGTTCAATCTGAAGAGGCACCGGTTGAGGGAAACCAGAAGGTATTAAACGATGTAGAGTCTCTCAGGGAGGCGCTCTCTGAGGAGAAGGAAAAAGCCGAGAAGTATCTGGCCAACTGGCAGAGGGCGCAGGCTGACTTCATCAATTTCAAGAAGCGCACCGAGCAGGAGAGAGCCGAAAATTTCCGCCTGGCCAACGCTCTGCTTATGTCCAGCCTGCTTCCCGTACTCGATGATCTGGAGCTGGCCCTGACCAATGTTTCCACAAAGCTGGCGGGATTTACCTGGGTGGAGGGGATAGTTCTCATCCATCGCAAGCTCCAGGCAATTCTAGAAGGTCAAGGGCTGGAGAGGATTGAAACCGAGGGAAAGGACTTTGATCCCAACTTCCATCAGGCGGTGCTTTATGAGGATGGGGAGGAGGGCAAGATCATCGAGGAGCTACAGAAGGGATATATGCTTCACGGCCGTTTGCTCCGCCCCGCCCTGGTGAAGGTCGGGAAGGGCAAAGAACAGGAATAACAGGAGGATATGAAAAGTGGGTAAGGTAATCGGTATCGATTTAGGGACAACCAATTGTTGTGTAGCGGTGATGGAAGGGGGTGAACCGACGGTGATTCCCAACGCCGAAGGGGCTCGCACCACGCCTTCGGCGGTGGCGATCAGCAAAAGCGGGGAGCGTTTGACGGGGCAGATTGCCAAGCGTCAGGCGATCACCAATCCGGATAATACCGTCTTCAGTATCAAGCGACTCATGGGACGTAAGTTTAAGGAGTCGTCGGTTGAATACGATAAGAAGGTGCTGCCCTATAAAATCATTGAGGCTCCCAATGGCGATGCCCGGGTGAAAATGGGGGATAAGGACTATAGTCCCGCTGAGGTCTCGGCGATGATATTGCAGAAACTGAAGGCCGACGCCGAGGCTTACCTTGGGGAGAAAGTGACCGAGGCGGTGATCACCGTGCCGGCTTATTTCAACGACAGCCAGCGCCAGGCGACCAAGGATGCGGGGACTATCGCCGGACTCAACGTGCTGCGCATCGTCAACGAGCCCACCGCGGCCTCCATGGCCTATGGTCTGGACAAGAAGCACGATGAGACCATTGCGGTGTACGACCTCGGAGGCGGAACCTTCGATATCTCGATCCTGGAGCTGGGTGAAGGCACCTTCCAGGTGAAGTCTACCAATGGCGATACCCACCTGGGCGGAGATGACATGGATCAGCGGCTCATGGAATGGCTCTCAGATGAGTTCAAGAAGGATCAGGGCATCGATCTGAGGCAGGACCGGATGGCCTTGCAGCGATTGAAGGAGGCGGCGGAGAAGGCCAAGTCTGAGCTTTCCACCACCGCCCAGACGGAGGTAAACCTTCCCTTCATAACCGCTGATGCCTCAGGTCCGAAGCATCTCAACATCACGCTCACTCGATCCAAACTGGAGCAGTTAGTTATGGACCTGGTGGAGAAGACCCTCGGCCCCTGTCGCCAGGCGCTCCAGGATAGCGGAATGCAAGCAAATCAGATCGATGAGGTCATTCTTGTCGGCGGGCAGACGCGGATGCCCCTGGTGCAGGAAAAGGTGAGGCAATTCTTCGGCAAGGATCCTCACAAGGGGGTTAATCCCGATGAGGTGGTCGGCATAGGTGCCGCTATTCAAGCCGGGGTACTCAAGGGAGATGTCAGCGATGTGCTGCTTCTCGATATTACTCCGCTTACCCTGGGCATCGAGACCCTCGGTGGGGTGTCAACACCGCTTATTCCGCGCAACACCACCATTCCCACAGGCAAGAGTCAGATATTCTCCACCGCCGCCGATAATCAAGCGAGCGTGGAGATTCACGTGCTGCAGGGCGAGCGGCCTATGGCGGCCGACAACCGCACTCTGGGGCGCTTCATGCTCGACGGAATTCTCCCCGCCCCGCGGGGAGTGCCCCAGATCGAGGTGACCTTTGATATAGACGCCAATGGCATTATCAGCGTGAGGGCTCACGATAAGGGCACCGGGAAGGAGCAGAAGATCACCATCACCGCATCGAGCGGGCTTTCCAGGGAGGAAATCGAACGCATGCAGCGGGAAGCGGAGCAGCATGCGGCTGAAGACGCCAGGCGTAAGGAGGAGGTGGAGACCCGCAACATGGCTGATAACCTGGCCTATACGGCGGAGAAGACCCTGCGTGAGCAAGGGGATAAGGTGCCGGCCGATCTGAGGAGCGAGGTCGAAGGCAAGGTCGCGGCGGTGCGCTCGGCGCTTTCCGGGGGTGACGTCAGTTACCTCAAGAGTACCTCCCGGGAACTCTCTGAAGCACTACAGAAGGTTGGGGCCGCGGTCTACCAGCAGGAAGCCCCACCGCCGGAAGGAGAGGCGCCTGCAGAGCCGCCCGGTGAGGGCGAGGAAGGCACGGTTGAGGGCGAGTTCCGCGAGGTTTAGATAGCGTATGAAATGGAAAATCCTTCCCCCCGCTCCCTCCGAGCATCTTGCTCGGTATGTGGGGGTTCTACCCCTTCTGGCTCAGTTGCTTCACAACCGGGGAATCATCGACCCTTCTGATGCCGAGATGTTCCTCGCCGGCGACAAGCGGCTGGAGAATGATCCCGCTTTGCTCCCCGAAATGGGCAAGGCGGTGGCCGCAATCATGCGCGCTGTCCTCGGCGGCCAAACCATCGCTGTCTTCGGGGATTTCGATGTTGACGGGGTCACGGCAACCACCCTTCTGGTGCAGGGCTTGCAGACGATAGGGGGCCGGGTCATTCCCTATATCCCCCATCGAGTGGAAGAGGGGCACGGCCTCAATATGCCGGCGCTGGAGAAACTGCATCAGCAAGGGGCGAGTCTGGTAATTACCGTTGACTGTGGCATCACCGCCAATGAGGAAGCACTGCAGGCACGGGAGATGGGGCTCGACCTCATCATCACCGATCACCATGAGGTTACCGGTCCCCTTCCGACGGCCCTGGCGGTGGTGGATCCCAAACGGGGCGATTCCACCTATCCCTTCCGGGAACTGGCCGGTGTTGGGGTTGCCTTCAAGCTCCTTCAGGCGCTATTCCATGCAACCGGCAGGGACGGCCAGGCAGATGGGTTTCTCGACCTGGTGGCCCTGGGCACAGTCGCCGATATGGTGCCGCTTCTAGGGGAGAACCGTTATCTGGTGAGAAGAGGCCTTGAGGTTCTCAATGCAACCAGTCGCCCGGGAATCCGGGAGCTAGCAATATGTGCCGGGCTCGAAATCGGCAGGATCGATGCCGAGAGCATCTCCTTCATGCTGGCTCCTCGCCTCAATGCTGCGGGGAGACTGGAACATGCCTCAGTAAGCTACGATCTCTTGAATGTCGATTCGCCCGAGGAGGCCCGGCAGGGCGCCGAGCTTCTCGAGACGAGGAATGTCGAGCGCCAGCGGCTCACCAGCCAGTTCATGTCGCTGGCCGAGGCAAAACTCTCCCCCGTCGGTGAGGACACACCCCTCCTGATGGTGGCCGATGAGGAGTTCCGCGCTGGGGTGAATGGCTTGGTGGCGGGGAAACTGACCGATAAGTATTATCGGCCGGCCCTCATCCTGGAGATAGGAGAAAACGAAAGCAAGGGAAGTGCTCGCAGTATCCCGGAGTTCAACGTCGTTGCCGCGCTCTGGGAGTGCCGTGATATCCTCTCGCACTTCGGCGGGCACGCTCAAGCGGCGGGATTTACGGTTCCTAATGAGAATATCGACAGCTTGCGGCAGAGGCTTCTGGAGATAGCAAGGGACAAGCTTGCTGATGTTGAACTTCAGCCGTCTATAAATATCGACGCTGAGGTCGAGCTTGCGGGCCTGGGCGGAAAGACCCTCGCCTTGATCACCAGATTGGAGCCTTTCGGCAAGGCCAATGCTGCCCCCACCTTTCTCAGCCGGGGGGTGAAGGTGGTGGACTTCCGCCGGGTCGGCAGTGATGGCGAGCATCTGAAGTTCAGGCTGAATGACAGGGGGGTGGTCTGGGATGCCATCGGCTTTCGCATCAATCACAATGATGATATTCCCTCTTGCATCGACATCGTCTTCAATCTGAAGCTGAACAACTGGAATGGACGGGAATCGCTTGAGCTTGAAATCCTGGACTTCCTCCCCGCACGAGGGTAGCAAGTGCGCCTCGTCTACAAGCTCCCTGCCATCCACCTCCTTGCAGCGAATGCAGGCTGAAAAACGCAAAATTAAAACGGCACACCCCTTCCTGCAGACAGCTCGCTCGCTTGACCTCGATGGTCCATACGATTGGTCAGCCCGATTCGAGGACTACCTCTGCGGAAGAGAAACTGTTGAAATTTCCGGCCGATATGTGGTATAAGAACTACAAAGGAGGAGCAGGGATGTTTGGCTATATGGGAGAAATCTTAAGGGTTGATCTGTCAAACTCCAGGGTGTCAACGGAGGGCCTTGCGGAGGATGCCTGCAAGCTGTTCCTCGGCGGGTGTGGGCTGGCCACCAGGTACCTCTTCGACGAAGTTCCCCAAGGCGCCGACCCGTTAGGTGCCGAGAATAGGCTCATATTCATGACCGGGCCTCTAACGGGTACGGAGTCTCCAAGCGCCGGAAGGTACTCGATAGTCGCCAAATCACCCCTTACCGCTGCCTGGGGACACGCGAACTCGGGCGGCAATTGGGGGGCCAGGCCGCCGGAGGTTGTGATCCACCCGATGGAAGACTGGCAATTCTCGTGTTCACCGGGGGTGCCACCGGATTGCCCAAGGGTTTGACACTCCCCAGCACTAAAGTGCGGGGATTCTCGGGGTTGCCCCCGAGCAACACAGGTGCCAGTTGAACCGTACACCTGAGGCCGGTGCCATCGCGGCTACTACAGGGATTCCTCCCTGATACTTGGAGAGAATATTTATAGCGCCAAGGACATCACGATGAGATTGAAAACCACATTTGCAACTGAATTTCCGACTATTGGGATTTACCCAGGAACCACAAGCTGGGCAAGTATGGCTCGTTCCCCTTTCATCCTTAGGAATGAACCTGATCCCATACTCAGCGAGCTTGTATTCTACCTGGAACCTGATCCTGCTGAAGGCCCACTGATGGATCTTTTGATTGGTCTTCTTCCCATAGTTGGTACCCTGGCGGATATGGGTGGTATCTCCATAAACCACCGTCGAGACACTATTTGTCCTGCAGGTCTCGACAAAATGACGGGTTATCTTGTGCTCGGTATCCTTTATGCGGTTATTGATTTTCTTGAGTCTTCTTCTCTTGAACTGGAGAAGTTTTCCTTTTCGGTGACTGCCCTTCTTTTTTCTGCTGAGTTTGGAATGGAAGGAGGATTTCACCTTTCCCCGGTACTGTTTCTGGGCACGGAGAGACCGGCCGTTATAGATGGTGCCCTTTTCTCCATCGAAGACAGCAATGGGATGTATCTCTCCAGGATCAACAGCAACAGCCTTACCATTCGGCGAAATGGTTTGCGTCTCATGTGTGACTACCAATCTAAGATAGTAGCCATTATCCCAGACAATTTCAGCCATTCTGGGATGGGGAAGAACCTTGCCCTTAGGAATAGAAACAACAACTGGAGGATTTCCTTTACCACAGGAAAGCTCAATGTTTCCATTTCTAAGGTGGATTGCTGAGCCCTTGAAGGGAATACAAAAGTATTTGGACCTTCTCAAGGGCGGTCTGGCTTCGGGATTAGTTTTCTTATTCTCCCAGTAGCTCTTGAGGGAGGCAAAGTATTTCTGTATAACAGCTTGGGTAGTTTGAGAATGAAGTTTATCGGATTTGATGATTTTCTGCACCTGAGACTCTTTGAGCCAGATACCCTTCTTGCGGTGGATCTTGTGAATGTAGGAGATGGTTTTGGAATAGACCCGACCGCATTCCTTAGCAAGCGTATCAAGCTGCTCAGTCTTATCGAGCTTAATGGTGATGGTGCGATAACTAACTGCGGCTTTGGGCATCGATATACCTCTGTATGGTTTCTGAACTCACATTACCAGCGGTGGAAACAAAATAACTATTGGTCCAAAGCGAAGGTATCTTAAGCAAATGTGGAAACTCTTTTCTCAAATAATGGGCACTCCTACCCTTGAAAGCCTTGACCAGTTTATGCAAGGTCAACTGGGGATAACAGGAAACAAAGATATGCAAGTGGTCGGGCATGATCTCAAGTGCAAGGATCTCTACCCCTTTCTCGCTAGCTACCTCTCTGAGTATAGTTTCAAGCCTTTGCTTGACATTATTCACCAAAATAGGGCGTCTCCGTTTAGGACACCAGATAAGATGATAATTAATAAGATAAACCTGGTTTCTAGAATGTCGATATTCCATGGTGTTATTAGCATATCACAAAACAACACAAATGTCAAGCGGCGATTCATTCCCTCGACTAAAGTCGGGGGCTTTCTCGCCGCGATCTTGTAAAGGAACTCCGCTCCAATAAAAATCCCAAGGATGACCGCTCTTTAGGGGGTTTCAGGGGGAGAATCCCCCGGATGCTCTTGGGCCTTGCCAAGAGATAATGCTCGCGCTATAATCTGAGTAAAGGGGCGGATCCCCTTTGGAACCCCAGAAGGTTGTGGGCATCAGACTAACAATCAAGGGGAGGATGGAATGGACAGGCCAAACATTCTGATGGAGCCTACTAAGAAGGAATGGGCAGCTCTTTATCAAGCAGCCATAGAATTCAAGGCAATCGCCCCCTGGCAGTGGATGGCGGATGATGACTTATTCGCCGTGGAGAACCCATCTGACGGCGAAGTAGGATACTGTTCTGTCCTGGGTAAAGCTGGAGAGGAGTTTGGCCTGGTAGTATTCGTGGGGCCGGAAGGGTACAGGTCTTATCTTCAGATGATAACCAGTGAAGTGGGACCGGAAAGTTTTTTTGATATCTGGGTCAATGGACGCTCATTATCAGTGACGTTTTCAGATCGCGATGAAATTCAGAAGGAAGACCGTGATATTATCCGCCTGCTTGAGCTTCGCTTCCGGGGAAGGAAAGCCTGGCCACTCTTCCGAAGTCAACGCCCCGGTTATGTCCCCTGGTATCTGGATCAGGGAGAAGTGCTCTTCTTAACGGCGGCCCTTGGTCAGTCGCTTGTTGTTGCCAGCAGGGTGGCGAATGAGGGTCTGGACCTCTTCAGAGGGGTCGATGCCGACCTGATTCTGACGCGGTATTATTACGAGGCTCAGTGGCTGGAGGAGTGGTGCCGGCCCAAATTACCCTCACGCCAACCGGTCGTTTCTCCTGCTCTGGATGAGGGGCAACTTGATCAACTACGCCTGATGGCGGATAGATTGCGCGGGTCGTGGGAACTTGATTTCTTCCACGTGCCGGCGGCTACCGATTCAGGCTCGGGAAGGCCGTATTATCCTTGCTGTATCTTAGCTGTGGAGCGAAGGCATGGACTCATCATAGGGGCTGATCTGATGGGGCCGTCACCGTCGGATGAGGAAAAGCAAAACGCAATCATTGGCATGCTGGAGCGGGGGAAGCAACTTCCTGCGGAAATCCGGGTGGGATCACCCGAAGTGAAAGGGGTTGTTGAGCCGGTGACGGAAGCTCTGGGCATTCGCCTGATTCTGGGTCCACTGACGGCGCTTCAACAGGCCAAGCGAAGCTTGAGTGATTATCTATGCTGAGGTCACAATCATTCTAGCGTTGAGGGCGAAATGCGTGATACAACCCCCCATGCCTCCAAAAAGCGGCGACAAGCCACACGAACCTACAAAGGTGATTTTGGCAGGATTGAAGAGTTATCCATAGAGAAAATTTGCGAGCGAGCCAATATCCAATCTAACATTCTTGACCTTCAATCCAAAGATGAGGGAAAAGTGAAATCCGCCTTGGCCACTCTTTCTTCAATAACAAGGTTTGCTGACAGGAGAGATGCTCTCTATGTATTGGTAGGATATTACAAGCTTGAAATAAGAACCATTGATGAAATAATAGATTTCTTCCACGGGATCCAGATGGCGTTTTCCATCGATTTGGCAATGATGATTTTGAACGATTTGATAAAACTCAAGGATCTCTCAAGACGGCGTATATTTGTCCATGATTTCTTGAGACATCTGAGCACGGTCTTGATACACACCGGTGATGACAGGGAAAAGGAAATAACAACGTTAATAGAAAACTCAGCGTGGGGAGATAAGCTGAAGAGGAAGTTTCTTGACAACTTGTTTTATGAAGAATTCTAGCAAGGCGCTCTCATGCGGCTGAACCGTTACCAAGTTTCGATGGTGCGAATATGGCAAGATTAGGTACAGCAAAGAACCCGGTTATCGTTCGTGTTCAAAATGAGGAAAGGGCAAACGAGATTCTATCAATATGCGAGACACATGGGTGGCAATTTATAATTGGAATTGAACCAGACAAACCAGAGGACATTTCAGATATTGATCGGGCATTAAGTCCGGCACCTTCCCACAGGGTTGGTCCAACGATAAGCCGCAACGAGCCATGTCCATGTGGCAGCGGCAAGAAGTATAAGAGATGCTGTGGGCATTAGAGATGCAGCGAGTCAATCTATCATAGCCCTCCACCATTCACACCACCAGCATGGCCATGTTCCGGGCAAACAGCCCCACCCGGTCACCGGACCGCACTGGTGTGTTCAGCCCCATGTTCTGGTTGGGCACCCCGCTTCGGGCTTGTTGGTAACCTAACCAGGGGGCCATCACGTTCTCTCCTCTTTTTCCATCCGTTTTCATACCCCCGCTTTTCCACCTCAACCTCAGCGGCGTGTTCGTCAAAGGAAGAAGTGAGACATAGGTTTTGATCCGCCATGGATAGCCTACAGACCTACGATTCCATCTTATCACAACTCGTATTATGTCTCAATCCCTCGTAGGCAGGCTACAGACGAGTGAAGTGACCGGCAGCTCCCGGCCACTCCACTGTGCGTTCTATTATTGGCACTGATCGCTGTAAGATTCGGTGCCTGTGACCACTTACCTGCTATTGGCGGGAATCAAGCCCCAGTCCACCCCTCTTTTTCTCGATATGTTTTACCATCAGATTTGCCGCCTTTTCCGGGTTTTCTTCCACTATAAAACAGGCTCCGACAATATCCTCAAGGCTTCTATGGAGGGGTAAATCCCCATGCCGACCGCGCCGAGTAGTGCAGCTCCCACGGCTGCGGTTTCTCTTGGATAAGGCACGGTCTCCAGAGTGCGACCGCTGATGTCGGCGATGATCCGTAACCAGGGCAGACCTTTAGCCCCGCCACCGATCACGCGGATTGGGTCCGGGCGCAAGCCAAATCGTTTTTCAATCGATTCCAAAATCCAATTCAGGTTGTAAGCCACCCCTTCATAGATGGCGCGAGTCATCTGGGCTCGGGAGTGGTTAGCTCCCAAATTGATAAAGGATGCACGCACACATTCATCTGCCACAGGGGACCGTTCACCGTATATCCAGGGAGCAAAAATCAAGCGGCCCGAGCCCGGTTCGGTTTCTGCTACGATCTCATCCATGTGAGCGTAGGCTGTGGGACCCGGTTCCAGTTGATACAGCTCGCGCGCGGCCCATTTGAGGCATGCACCACAGGTCTCCGTCTCACCTATGAGAAGGAGTTTCCCCAAATCGGCCGATTGGATCGTTGCGATTCCTTGCCGGCCCGTCTTTCTCTTGCTTGTGACAACCCCGACAAAGCCAGAGGTTCCCAGACAGAGGTGCCCTTCACCCTCGAGCACAGCCCAGGATAGCAGTGTTTTGACCGGCAGCACACCTTTGCGGCTGTTCATGTTTTCAAAATAGAGGAGCCCGGCCAGCAGGATCGCCGCGAAGATCAGGATGATAATATTCAGCATGTATTGTTCCGATGATAAGTCGGTTTGCGTTTCAATCCCTCATAGGTAGGCTACAGACACCGTATACACCTCTCGTCCCGTTCCATACATCAGCATTTCCACAAGGCCGAAACGAGTATTTACCTCGGCAGATGACTCGGGAAGAGATTATAGTTGCGGCTCGTCAGGTTATTGAGGAGGTGGGGGCGCAGGGGCCTGGCGACAAGGGAAAGGCTATGCCTAAGCTCATTGCTCAGCTTAAAGGAAGTGCGGATGGGCGGGAGATAAATGCTGTTGTAACCGAATTGCTTACTCCATAACCCTATCTGTGGTTTTTAAGTTAGGATAGGTTCCTCAAATTCCTTTATGTCTTTTAGCGATTCCACATATGTTGAATTTAACCACTTCAACAGGAAGGTCGCGAATCCCGTGCAAGCTTTTGGGTCGGTACTGGGAAGGTGATACCTTATTCTATGGGGTGATAAAATAGTTATTTCCCCCTCCTTACCCAAAAATTTGGTTTCTTGTTTTACAAACTCTGGCTCTTTAGCTTTCTTAAGGAAGAGCCCCTCTTTTAAGACTGGCCTCTCTATTTCGATTAGGTATATCGTTTGATTTCCTGCTGGCTCGGCTGTAATTTTAACTTTACCCAGGTTTTCAAGTTCTCTCGTTACAGTGCCGCCGCTTTCACCAAACCGCAACAGTATAAGATCCCAAGTCTTATCCACTGTCGTCCTTATGGCTATTACTGCCTCCTTGATGGACGACAATTCGCTAATAACACCCTTACGGAAGCCCGCTAGCCCAAAAAATAACCCAAGAAATAAGCCTAACCCTATTGAGATTAAACCAATAAGTAATCCTAAATCAATTGTCATTTGACCCCCTTTCCCAGTTTGTCTACATCTGGGGTCACTATGGAAGAACCTTCTCCCTAGATTTATTATGACACTGCTTGGGGGCAGTGTCAATAGCATTTAGTCGAATGTTGATGTTCTATGATCTTGTCACCATCGTTTCAATCCCTCATAAGTAGGCTACAGACAAGCAAGGCAGATCGCTTATTGTTTTCAGGAGCTGTGTTTCAATCCCTCATAGGTAGGCTACAGACTGGGGAACTAGGGTTGAGCAGGAGCCGGAAGTAATCGTTTCAATCCCTCATAGGTAGGCTACAGACTATGATCAGTACCTGTGCCAGCATTAGTTTTGACGAGTTTCAATCCCTCATAGGTAGGCTACAGACTAGGGTAACCATTGATATCGAACCTGAACCAAAGCCTGGTTTCAATCCCTCATAGGTAGGCTACAGACCAGCTATAATTGCTGCACTGGCAACTTCGCCTTGGGCAGGTTTCAATCCCTCATAGGTAGGCTACAGACTGCCTGATGATGATGTGCAAAGAATACGAGATTGTATGGTTTCAATCCCTCATAGGTAGGCTACAGACGGTGTGCGAATATCTGGGAGTGTTTGGCCCTACGGAGTTTCAATCCCTCATAGGTAGGCTACAGACCTGGAGACTATTTCGGGCTGCGTGCCCAGAAGCTCGTTTCAATCCCTCATAGGTAGGCTACAGACCTTTAACCTGTGCTAGCGTCTTGCCCTCGTATTCAGGTTTCAATCCCTCATAGGTAGGCTACAGACAGTAATCACCCTAGCCGGCAGCACATCACCACTTTCAAGTTTCAATCCCTCATAGGTAGGCTACAGACGTTCCCACCGACTTGGTGCTTCTTGCCGGCGATCGGTTTCAATCCCTCATAGGTAGGCTACAGACGTTTGTGTAGTGAACACCCTTTCGTTGCTAAGGATAGGTTTCAATCCCTCATAGGTAGGCTACAGACCTGGCTTCAGGCGTTGCTTTATATGGGGATGCATTTGGTTTCAATCCCTCATAGGTAGGCTACAGACTTCCTTCGCCGCCTCGTGGGCCCTCACAGCATCAATAGTTTCAATCCCTCATAGGTAGGCTACAGACGACGGAACCGTTGACCTCGGCTGGCGGGCAGATACGCGTTTCAATCCCTCATAGGTAGGCTACAGACTCCTTGATTCTTCATCACTACTCTCCATCGCATCCAGGTTTCAATCCCTCATAGGTAGGCTACAGACTACTATCAACCTCAGCTTCGCTGGCTACCTTCGGCTGTTTCAATCCCTCATAGGTAGGCTACAGACATGAGATACTAGTTGACGGTAATCACATCGATCGTGTGTTTCAATCCCTCATAGGTAGGCTACAGACCGATGCAAACCAGGCCATGGGTCAGGGAATAACATCGGTTTCAATCCCTCATAGGTAGGCTACAGACATCCATATCTTCAATAACTATTGGCTTGATGTTATACGGTTTCAATCCCTCATAGGTAGGCTACAGACACTTCCAATGCGTCCACAGGACGTCCGGGAACCAATGTTTCAATCCCTCATAGGTAGGCTACAGACCTCAAAGCCCGAGTATTGAGATAGTGGATCGTAAATGTTTCAATCCCTCATAGGTAGGCTACAGACCGGAATCGGTGGTGACAGCACCACCATCTGGCATTGCGAGTTTCAATCCCTCATAGGTAGGCTACAGACATACAAAGCATCATCGGGATTATCATCGAACCCTACGTTTCAATCCCTCATAGGTA
>JALPXT010000038.1 GCA_023271485.1 Dehalococcoidia bacterium
GCCTTCGCAGGGACAAGCGTGGCTATCAATCGCTGGCTGAGTAATTACTCGAAACAAAGCTAACACAAGGAGGTCCAGGTGAAAAGAAAGATCAGGACGGCGGCGGTTCTTGGAGCCGGCGTGATGGGGAGCACCATCGCTGCCCATCTGGCGAATGCCGGCATACCGACATATCTTCTGGACATTGTCCCCGGGGAGCTCACGGAGGAGGATAAGAAGAGAGGGTTGACACCGGAAAGCCCTGCCTTCAGGAGCAAACTTGCCCGAAAGGGCCTGGAGAACGCCCTCAAGGCTAGCCCGGCGGCATTCTATGTCCCGGAAGATGCCAAACTAGTCACTCCGGGCAATTTTGAAGATCATATGCAGTTGATCTCGGATGTGGACTGGATCATCGAGGTGGTGATAGAGAATCTGGAGATAAAGAAGGCGCTACTCAAAAAGGTTGAGCAGTTCAGGAGCCCGGGGACTATCGTTACCACAAACACCTCTGGAATCTCGATAGACAAGATGTCAGAGGAGCTGTCCCAGGAGTTCAAAGAGCATTTTCTGGGAACACATTTCTTCAACCCCCCAAGATATATGAAACTTCTGGAGATTATCCCCGGAAAGTCCACCAGGAAAGAGATCGTAGACTTCATGGCATCTTTCTGCGAGAAACAACTGGGCAAGGGGATTGTCTTTGCCAAAGACACGCCAAACTTCATCGCCAACAGAATCGGTATCCATGACATGCTGGGGGACATAAGAACCATGGTGGAGGACGGATACACCATCGAAGAAGTTGACGCCATAACCGGCACTCCCATGGGAAGGCCAAAGACAGCAACTTTTAGAACGGCAGATCTCGTGGGTTTGGATACTCTTGTCCATGTAGCAAGAAATGTATATGACAACGTAGGTGAAAGGGAAAGGAACGAATTCGTCACCCCGGAGATCATAACCAGGATGGTGGATATGGGTCTGCTGGGAGACAAAACAGGCAAGGGATTCTATCGGAAGGTCAAGACGGACAAAGGCTCCGAGATACATGCGCTGGACTATAAAACCATGGATTATGCCCCCCTCAAAAGGGCCGCATTCCCCGTGTTAGATGGCCTGAAGAAGGTTGAGAATCCCGCTGAAAGGATAAAAACCCTGGTCTATTCGGAGGACCGGGCAGGTCGATTTGCCTGGAAAGCCGTCAAGAGACTGCTGCTTTACTGTGCGGATAAGATTCCAGAGATAGCCGATGACATACTGAGCGTCGATAGAGCCATGAAATGGGGATTCAACTGGGAGCTTGGCCCTTTTGAGACCTGGGATGCCATAGGCGTCACCGAATCTGTTAGGAGAATGGAAGCCGAAGGCGAAGAGATTCCGGACAACATTAAGCAGATGCTCTCGCTTGGGAGAGAGCGGTTCTACGAAAGGAGAGATGGCAGACTTTACTTCTTTGACTTCCAGAAATCAGACTACCTGGAGATTGAGGATAAACCGCAAATCATCATTCTCCCTTCTCTGAAGGAGAGGAAGAGGCTGATTAAGTCCAATGCCGGGGCCAGCCTGGTGGACCTGGGAGACGGTGTTGCCTGTCTGGAATTTCACTCCCCAAACAACGCCATCGGGGCTGATATCATCCAGATGCTTAATTACAGCATAAAAGAGGTGGAGGAGAATTTCGAAGGACTGGTTATCGGCAACCACGGCCGGAACTTCAGTGTCGGGGCAAATCTGATGCTCCTTCTCTTCGAATCTCAGAACCAGAACTGGGATGCCATTCAACTCGTAGTGAAGCAATTTCAAGATGCCTGCAGCCGCATCAAGTATGCCGAAAAACCGGTGGTGGCAGCGCCATCCGGCATGACCCTGGGCGGCGGATGCGAGATATGCATGGCCGCCAACAGGATAAGGGCCAGTGCCGAGACCTACATCGGCCTGGTGGAGGTGGGTGTGGGGCTTATTCCCGCTGGTGGGGGTAACAAAGAGCTGCTCCTGGCGAACATGGAATGGGTGCCTCCGGTGGTCCCCAGTGCTGCATCACCCCAGGGAAGTCCGCCGGATCTCCTCCCCTATGTCGCGAAAACCTTTGACACTATCGCCAGGGCCAAGGTATCCACCAGCGGCAGGGATGCCCGAAATCTAGGGTTCCTCAGGCCACAGGACAAGGTCACGGTGAATCTGGATCACCTCCTGTACGATGCCAAAGAGACAGTTCTTGCCATGGCCAGGGAGGGTTATTCTCCCGTTAGACCTAGAGACGATATCAGGGTAACCGGTAGAACGGGAAGGGCTTCCCTGGAGCTGATAATCTATACTATGAGAGAGGGAGGATTCATCACCGACTACGATGGGCATATCGCCAGGAAGCTCGCCTATGTGTTGACCGGCGGCGATGTTGCACCGAACACCCTGGTAACCGAGGAATACCTGCTGGAGCTTGAAAGGGAGGCATTTGTCTCGCTCTGCGGAGAGAAAAGGACTCAGGACAGGATGAGACATATGCTCCAGACCAACAAGCCGCTCAGAAATTGACCGTCACTCACAAGGGGGATAAAGATGAGAGAAGCAGTTATAGTATCAGCGGTGAGGACCGCTATTGGAAGGGCGCCAAAGGGCACCTTGCGAAACACCAGGCCGGAGTATTCGGCCACCGAGGTGGTAAAGGAGGCAATTAAGAGAGCCAGGGGGCTGGAACCAGGGGACATAGACGATCTAATAATCGGTTGTGCTTTCCCCGAGGCAGAGGCGGGGATGAACGTGGGTAGGATTATTGCACTCAAAGCCGGACTTCCCCATTCGGTGACCGGTGTCACCGTAAACAGGTTCTGTGCCTCCGGCCTCGAGGCCATTGCCATCGCCTCACAGAGGATCATGTGTGGATTTGCGGATATTGTGGTAGCCGGAGGGGTTGAGCACATGAGCAGTGTGCCCATAGGCGGAAGCAAACAGCTGCCGGATCCCGACCTGATGGAAAGCTATCCCGGGGTCTACATCCCCATGGGGCTCACGGCGGAGAATGTGGCACAGAGATATGGTGTGAGCAGAGAGGATCAGGATGCATTCGCTTTAGATAGTCACCAGAAGGCAGTGAAGGCACTGAAAGAGAAAAAATTCGCCGAGCAGATTCTGCCGCTAAACATCGTGGAGAGGACCTTTGAAGAAGGAAAACCGGTCAAGAAAGAGATAGTTTTTGAGAAGGATGAATGCGTCAGGCCGGATACCTCCCTGGAAGGTCTATCCAAGCTAAAACCGGTCTTTAACATCAAAGGCACGGTGACTGCCGGCAACTCTTGTCCCTTGAGCGATGGGGCTGCGGCGGTGGTGCTCGTGTCCAGGGAGAGGGCCAGGGAGTTAGGACTGAAGCCGATGGGTGTCTTGCGATCATACGGTGTTGGAGGCGTTGACCCTGAGGTCATGGGCATAGGCCCGGTGGTGGCCGTCCCCAAGGCGCTCAAATACGCCGGTATCTCCATGGACCAGGTCGACCTTGTAGAGCTAAATGAGGCATTTGCCTCCCAGTCGCTATATGTGATCAGAACCCTGGGGATCGACCCGGATAGGTTAAATGTAAATGGTGGTTCTATTGCCCTGGGGCATCCCCTGGGGTGTACCGGAGCCTATCTTACTACCAAGCTGCTCTATGAAATGGAAAGCAGAAGGGCCAGATTCGGCCTGGTCACCATGTGTATCGGTGGCGGTATGGGGGCAGCGGGTATATTCGAAAGAGAAGAATAGGATTAGGCTGAAGGCTGAAGTCCGAAGGCTGAAGTTCCCTAAAAGTCTTCAGTCTTCAGCCTATCTACCTGAATAGTTACAGAAAAAGGAGGAAACCGTGGAGACAGGGAAAATCAGAAAGGGTGGCGCATTTCTGGTAGAGGAAATAGCCCCACAAGAGATCTTTACCCCCGATGACTTCACCGAAGAGCACCGGATGATCATCAAGACCACCGAAGACTTCGTCAAGAACGAGGTGCAGCCGCATATAGAGGAGCTAGAGCATAAGGATTTTGAACTCACCCGCAAGCTAATGCGGCAGGTTGGAGGGCTGGGGCTTCTTGGGGCAGACATAGAGGAGCAGTACGGCGGTTCCGCAATGGATAAGATAGCCTCGCTGCTTATCACTGCCTATTTCACACCGGCAGGATCCTTTGGCCTGACTCTGGGTGCTCATACGGGAATTGGAACCCTGCCCGTGGTATTCTTTGGCAATAAGTCCCAGAAGGAGAAATACCTTCCCGCTCTGGCAAGCGGGGAAAAGATCGCCGCCTACGCCCTGACCGAGCCCCTCGCCGGCACCGATGCCCTTGCCCTGAGGACTAAGGCCATCCTATCCGATGACGGCCGATACTATCAGCTCAACGGCGAAAAGCAGTTCATTACCAATGGAGGACTGGCAGACATTATTATAACCTTTGCCAAGGTCGATGGTGATAAGTTTACCGCCTTCATTGTAGAGAAAGGCTTTCAGGGGGTATCCATAGGGTCGGAGGAGAGTAAGATGGGCATTCGTGGCTCCTCCACCACCAGCGTGATATTTGAGGATGCCAGGGTGCCGGTGGAGAATGTCCTCTTCGAGATCGGCAAGGGACATATGGTTGCCTTCAGCATTCTCGATATAGGCAGGCTCAGACTGGCCGGAGGATGCGTGGAAGAGGCAAAGTCAGCCCTGGAGGAAAGCGTAAAATATGCCAAACAGAGGGTGCAGTTTGGGAAACCTATCTGCGAATTCGGTCTGATCAAACATAAACTGGCTGAGATGGGGATAGGGATTTATATAGCAGAGAGCATGCTTTACCGAACCGCCGGTCTGATAGATAACATCCTCACCACTGTGGACATGGCGGGAGAGGACAGCGGCAGGCGGAGCGCGGAATGCATATCGGAATATGCTACCGAGTGCTCCATTAACAAGGTCTACTGCTCTGAGATGCTGGACTATGTCGCCGATGAGGCGGTCCAGATACATGGCGGATACGGATATATCGAGGAGTATCTGGTGGAGCGAATCTATAGGGATTCGCGGATAAACCGGATATTTGAAGGGACAAATGAGATAAACCGGCTTACCATACTTGACCGGCTGATGAGAAAGGCGTTGAAAAACGAGATTCCTCTCTTCTCCATGGCACTGAGACTGGCCGGTGAAATGCTGACCATAGAGCCGGTCTCCCCGAGCATGGAAGACGGGCCGCTGGGGTACCAGAAGAAGCTGGTGGATATGTCAAAGAAGATATTCCTCCTCACATCGGGCGGGGCGGCACAGAAATACGGGAAGGCCATGGCCGAGCAGCAGGAGATCCTGGGGCTTCTGAGCGACATTGCAATCGAAATCTTCGCCATGGAGAGCGGCCTCTTGAGAGCGCTCAAGTCCGTGGAATCTTCCGGAGAGGAGCAAGCAAAGACAAAGATAGGCATGGTATGCGTCTTTGTAAATGACGCCATGAAGAGAATAGACGATTATGCCACCCAGATACTTGCTGCAATGGAGACCGGGGACGTGCTATATACACAGCTCGGGGCGATGAGGAAGCTTTCCAGACTTATGCCCATTAACACTGTGGCTGTCAGAAGAGAAATCGCCGAGAGGTTCACAGAGGCGGAGCGATACACCTGTTAGACGTTCGCTCTGCAAAACACAATATGGGTGGGTGAAAGCTAGAGAGCGGGTGAACATCTGAAAGTGAGGGCCATCCTTGGATTGGGCCGATGCGGCGATACTTAGCACCGCCGTTATGGCGGTGGTCAACATACTTGATAGCCATCTCGTCACCAAGAGGATGCCTAGTTTCAGGGCATTCCTCATCCCGGCGGGAATTCTGAGTGTTATCAACGCTGCCATACTGCTCAGCCTTTTCCCCCTCCCCCAGGATCTTAGTGTCGTTCCATTTCTGATAGCCGTACTTTCGGCCGTCCTGCGGGCCACGGCAGTCTTGCTGATACTGCATATCCTCCAAACCAGAGAGGTCTCCCGGGTCATCCCCGTGGTTCACACAAACCCGGTGTTTGTAGCTATCCTGGCTGTGCTGCTCCTTGGTGAAACGCTAACCTATCTGCAGTGGATCGCTGTCATGGTCGTTGTCCTTGGGGCAGTACTCATATCCATCAGGCGAGGGTCTCATGGTTCTGGAGCAGGATTTGCTGGATCGCTCTTCTTGCCTCTCGTCGCCAGTCTCCTTCTGGCCACCGCTAACCTTACCAGCAAGTATGCCCTGGAGCACGTTTCATATTGGAATATGCTCGCCTTCGGCAGTCTTCTCGTGGCATTTATCTTTCTGAGTGTCTCCCTGCGTCCCCTTCCTCTTCGCCAGCTTCGCATGGTGAGGCGGCCCGTCCTGACGGCGGGGCTTCTGATATTGGCCAACGCGCTGGTGCTCCTCGGCATGTTCCTGATGTTCTGGGCCATACAGAGGGGGCCGGTATCGCTGGTCTCGGCAATCGCGGGGGCTCGTCCAGCATTCGTGTTTGTCTATGCCGTCATTCTAAGCCTCATATCTCATGTGTTGCTGGAGCAGCGCATGGGAAGGCAAACCATAGCGCTGAGACTCGGTGCCATTGCCATGATCGTTGGCGGGATAACGATTATTCACCTGGCTTGAATGTTATTGACGGGTAGCTGTTCAGCAGCCACCCTATGTCACCCTGACCCTGAACGCAGTGAAGGGGAAGGGTCCCCGATATCCTTCGGTGAGCTTGTCCTGAGCGGAATGAGATTCTTCGCCGGAGCCTGCCCTGAGGGCCACGAGATTCTTCGCCTCCGGCTCAGAATGACAGAAGCGAAGGGCTCAGAATGACAGTAAGGTGAACGGTTACCTTGACGGTATTATTTCAGGCGGTTATCATTCCAGATGGGTGATCTCGGACGATGGCCTCCCAACACTATCCACCTTTATCCCCGCCTCGGCGAAGAGCTCATGGAAGGAATCATCAGCGTACTTACCAAAGCTCACAAAGCGTTTGATCCTGGCGTTGACCAGCATCTTGGCACAGAGGATGCAGGGGGTGTGGGTGCAGTAGACGGTGCAGCCATCAAGGCTGACACCGTGGAGAGACGCCTGAATGATGCAATTCTGCTCGGCATGGATGGAGCGGCAAATCTCGTGACGGGTGCCGGATGGGATATCCTGCGCATCCCTGAGGCAGCCCAGTTCGAGACAGTCTTTCAGTCCGGCGGCAGCGCCATTGTAGCCGGTGGCCAGGATATGCTTATCCCGCACGGCCACCGCACCGACATGGTGCCGGAGGCAGGTCGAGCGCTCGGCCACCACCGAGGCCACCTTGAGAAAGTATTCGTCGATGCTCGGACGGTGTGATTCTGTCATGACGCGAGTGCGGCGATGAGCCGCTCGGTCTCCTCTCTTAGCCTCTCCAGCGAGGATTCATTGATCAGGGTAAAATCTGCCATGGCGATCGGCCCCCCTTTGCCGAGGTTCTCGATCTCGGCGAAGTCGCGGCTCACCGATTCCGAAACGGTCAGGGGCCTGATCGGCCTTCGCGAAAGGCGCTCTTGCCTTGCTCCGGGTGAAGAATAGACCGTCACCACAAGAAAGTCTTCGCCGTAATGCTCTTTGAGCAGCTTGTACTCCTCCCATGAGTACAGGCCATCCACCACTACATTCGATCGTTGCAGCGCCGCATCGATTGCAGGAAGGTTCAGCTTGGCATAGGCAGCCATGCCGTGTTCCTCCCGCAGTCGCTCGCGAACGTGTCGCTCGTTTTCCTCGTTTAGCTCCAGCCCCCGCCGGAGCACCTCCCTGTCCGTCAGGTCGCCAAACCTTATTCGCACAAAGCCCTTCTGCTCGAAGGCCCGCGCCACCTCCGATTTACCCGATCCGCTCATACCAACAATGGCTACGACCTTCATGACTCCCCAATCGTGCCTTTGTAGTTCACGCTCCATTATAGCACATCTATATGCTCAATCCACCCCTTTCTTGACTAAACCGACGTCTCTGGTTTATACTACCAGTGGTCGGCGCTCGATTGAGCTATTTGTGACTCTAGTTCTACTTACAGATCAACAAGGCGGAGCTATCACCCAAGCTGCGTGAGCTGGCCATCTTGCGGATAGCCAAACTCTGCGGGAGCGAGTATGAGTGGACCCAGCATGTCCCCATCGCGCGGGAGGTTGGGGTAAGCCGGCAACAAGTTGATGATGTCCATCAATGGGAGGATTCGGCCGGTTTGCAATGGCCTGGTATTTGTTTCACCGCGGAGCACGCAGAGAACGCAGAGAAGACAAATTATCAAGAAATCTCAGCGAGCTCGGCGATCTCTGCGGTGAGCCGTTATTCTTTGGCCGCAGCTTACGAATGAACCAACCAAGAGGAGTGAGCATCCTCAGATGCGAACAGCCCGTCTGCCTTGCCCTTAATCCGTGAATCCAGATTCAAAAGGATCAACTTGAGGGTGATGATCTAAGCGAATCCGGCTAGCTTCCATTTTGGCTTTTATACACGGTGTTCCTTTCTGAGAACTTGACAGGGACTGGGAGTTGATGTACAGTATGTAACAGTGGTAGGGTCTGGGGAGGTTCCCACAAGGGAGTTAGGCGGAGAGTTTCCACCTGGTCGTTCGCCAATGACCACGATTTGACATTCACCATGATGTGGATGATAATTGACTAAGAAAATAAAAGGATTTTACATCATGCAACGCACTATAGAAGTAAAACATCTTTCTAGAGTAGAGAAGCTGAGGGTGATGGAAGCCATTTGGGAAGACCTGTCAAGAGAAGACGAAGAGGTGGAATCCCCTGGCTGGCATCAAGAAGCTCTGCAGGAAACTGAACGTCGGCATAGCGAACGTCAAGAGAAGATTGTGGATTGGCAAGTTGCCAAAAAGGAACTCCGGAACCGATTCGAATGAGAATCAAGCTACTCTCTACTGCGCTGGAAGATTTGTCTGATGGCCGACTGTTCTATGAGAAACAAGGTGAAGGGCTGGGAGAATATTTCTTTGATTCCTTGTTTTCCGACATCGACTCTTTGATGCTTTACGGTGGAATCCACCCAAAAGTTTTCGGCTATCATCGCATGTTGTCAAAGAGATTCCCTTACGCCATCTATTACCGTGAGGATTTCGATTTTGAAATAGAAGCCGTAGAGATAACAAAGGATCACATTCATCTTTTTCTCTCATTTCCCCCCAAGGTATTCCATATCAAAGGTGGTAGGTATACTAAAAAGCATCTCAGCCAGTAAAGTCTTCCAGGAATTCCCCGGGGTAAAAAGACAACTTTGGGGTGGGGAATTCTGGGAAGACGGATACTTTGCCCGAACAGTTGGTGACAAAGTAACAGCAGACCTTATCAAGAAATACATATCGCTTCCCTTTCCATGCCATGAATGAACACCTCTCCGCTTGATTATAAACGTTTCTTGGGCACTTTTCAATTTCCAACGTAAACAACCCGCACCTGGACTCCGCAAAGGTGGTGGAAAAAAGGGTCAAATCGTGTTAGAATATGAAGGGTGTTAGTGAAATGGATATGCGATCAGTAGTGGATATCGAGGCCAATCCCAAGATTGCTGAGTTCGGGCCTGGCGACACCGTCAGGGTCAGCTTCAGGGTTGTTGAAGGCGGGCGAGAACGCACGCAGGTGTTCAACGGCATTGTCATCCGCATCCGGCGCAGCGGCGCCGGGGCTAGCTTCACAGTGAGGCAAATCTTTCACGGTGTCGGCGTTGAGCGTACCTTCCCCTATCATTCACCCCTCCTGGAGAAGGTGGAGGTGGTAAAACACGCCCATGTCCGCCGGGCAAAGCTGTATTATCTGCGAGGCCTGAGCAGAAAGAAGACTGGCCAGAAGATAAAATCGAGATAACGGGATGAAGTATGCCGAGGTCGCGGTCAACGCTCCACCGGCGAGGCCGCGAACTTTTACTTACACCCTACCCCCCCCCACCCCCCTGTATCCACAGGTTGCGCTGTCTGGGTGCCCTTTGGGTCAAGACTTCTCCAGGGAGTGGTCTTCAACCTGACCGACCACTCTCCAGTCGAAACAACTAGAGCAATTGCTCAAGTGATTGATTCACGCCCTCTCCTGCGACCATATCAAATCGAGCTGGCCCGATGGATCGCTGAATACTACCTGTGCTCATATTTCGACGCCTCATCCCTTATGCTGCCCCCAGGATTTGAGCGGAGGATACTCACCTTTGTTCAGTGTCTTCCCGATGCCCCCGAAGAAATCGTAGAAGCACTGACACCGATGCAAGAGAAGGTGTTCCACCTCCTGCACGAGAAAGGGCGTGTTGATATGCGACGGCTTCGGGAGAAGGTACCTCAAAAACAACTGGAGGCCACTATCAATCAACTGGTACGGAAGGGAGTGGTGGCGAAGACCGTTGAACTTGAGCGACCCAGGGTTAAAGCCAAGATGGTACCGTACATTCGCCTGTCCCTCGATATTCACCAGACACAAGCTGAGATCGCCGCCCTGGGGAAAAGGAAGGTATCCAAACAGGCTGAACTCTTGAAAGTTCTTATGGCGGAAAGCGACGCTATTCCCCTCTCCACAGCCACGCGAAAGTCAGGGGCCTCTTCCACCGCGGCTCGATCACTGGAGAAAAAGGGGCTGGTAGCCATCGAACAAGTCAGGGTGGTACGCGATCCTCTGGCCCACCGTAGCTTCACAATAACAGCTCCTCCGAAGCTGACCCCGGATCAGGAAACGGCATGGAGCAAGATTCAAGAGAGGCTTCAGGAGACGTCCTTGAATGGCTCTGTTGGGGTTTTCCTCCTGCACGGTGTTACCGGCAGCGGCAAAACAGAGATATACCTTCGGGCGCTGGAGGAGACCATCGCCCGGGGCAAGAAGGCCATCGTTCTGGTTCCGGAGATTTCCCTGACGCCGCAGACCATCTCCCGCTTTGCCTCTCGCTTCCCGGGAAGAGTGGCCGTTCTTCACAGCAGGCTTTCCCCAGGGGAACAATTCGATGAATGGCAGCGGATTCGGGATGGCGAATGCGATGTGGTCATTGGCTCACGAGGCGCTGTCTTTGCCCCTCAGCCCGATTTGGGGCTCATCGTAATAGACGAGGAACACGAGTGGACCTATAAGCAACATGACAAGAGTCCGCTCTATCACGCCCGTGACGCAGCCCTGAAGCTGGCTGAGCTAACCGGAGCGGTGGTGATCCTCGGAAGCGCTACACCGGACCTCGCCAGTTGCCACCGAGCTAAGACCGGGCGGTACCACTTGCTGGAACTGCCGGCGAGGGTCGGCGAAGGCCCTGATGGGGCTTACCCCAGGCTGCCTCAGGTTGAGGTCGTTGATCTGCGCCGCGAACTCAAGCAGGGTAACCGGAGCATCTTCAGCCGGCTGCTGGCCCGCGGTATCGGCGAAGCCCTCTCTGCTGGTGAACAGGTGATTCTATTCCTGAATCGCCGGGGAACCGCCTCCTTTGTGCAGTGCCGCAACTGCGGCCATGTCATGCGCTGTCGCCGCTGTGACCTGACGCTGACCTATCACGCCCCCGAGAATTATCTGACCTGCCATCAGTGCAATTACAGTATTCTGCCCCCAACTTCCTGTCCCGAATGCTGGAGCCGACGGATAAAATTTCTGGGTATCGGCACCCAAAAGGTGGAGGAGGAGACTGCCAGGGCATTTCCCCAGGCGAGACTTCTCCGCTGGGATCGGGATGTCACCAGGGGCAAGCATTCTCACGAACAGATACTGCAGAGGTTCCAGTCACATGACGCAGATATTCTGATCGGCACGCAGATGATAGCCAAGGGACTGGATATTCCCTTGGTGACTCTGGTAGGAGTTATCAACGCTGATGTTGGTCTCTATCTCCCTGATTTTCGCGCTGGGGAACGTACCTT
>JALPXT010000039.1 GCA_023271485.1 Dehalococcoidia bacterium
TGGTTAGGAAGAAGATTTGACGCGCCGGCCAGGAGCTTCTCCAGCTCGCTTACATGGCATTCCCAGTTGAATCTCTCCGCCCATCTGCCGGCTTTTCCTTGCAGCCTCAATCTCTCGCTGTCACTCAGCAGTAATGCTTTCATCATCCTCGAGGCAAGGGCACGGGCGTCACCTCTGGGATAGACGAACCCAACGTCCTCTCTCACCACCCCTGTCTTAACGAATATATCCGAAGCGATGACGACGCCATTATATCTGAGTGCTTCTAAGACCACCAAACCAAAACCCTCGTGGGCAACCGATGGACAGATGACTCCATCAAACGAACGATATAGCCTTGTCTTGTCTTCCTCTCTCGCTCTTCCGGCAAATCTGACCGGCAAACCGCGCGATAAATCCAATAGATAGTCGTAATACGTGGCGTAATCTTCTGTAAATCCACCATAGATTGTGAGCTCCACCGGCAACTTCTTATTCAACTCTTTCAATGCCTGGAGCAAGATGTGGATACCCTTGTTTGGGGCGATCCTGCCCAGATAAAGGAATCTGAATTCCTCTCCCCGGGATATTTCTCCCTCCCAGACTTCTCCCTCATCCAGGCCGAGCGGGATGACGGAAAATTTGTCCTTCTCCGCCGAGAAATTCTCGACATAGTAATCCCTGGTAAGTTGAGATGCCACCACGCTCCTGCCATCTCTCTCTAAGCAAAGCCTGGTCATCTCTTCCAGCCTGGAATATTTATCGGGGGGTAGCGGCAAGAGGTCGAGGTCTATATCATGATGCATCGAGACAACGGGGATATCTTCGATGTAGAGAGCCGCCGACTCCCCCCAGTACCGGCAGATGTAGATCACGTCCGGATCGAATCCAACCGCCTGGAGGGCGGCACTTTTCGACCACTCTTCATCAATCTCTACACCTATCTCCGGTCTCCTCTCCTCTTTTCTGTACTTGGTGATCACCTTCAGTTCATGACCGCTTAAACCATCTACCACCTCTCTGGTGACTCTCTCCGCACCTCCGATCACCAGAGGCCAAATCCCCCTGGCGATGACTGCTATTCTCATTGCTTCCCGACCCCCTCGTTTACCTTTTTAACGGCCCTCAATAACTCCGGCTGATAATCGAAATCACAACAAAAGGAAATGAACGCCTCGAGGTCCTTGGGCAGGCATTCATCCTGAAATCCCAGGGAGAGAAAATCCCTGCGGTAAAATTCGATGGTTGAATGCCTGTCGGCAATTACATTTCTCACCACCACGCCTGGATCGACACCCAGTTTTCCACACATCCCGGCAATCTCATTGAAGAGAGAAATCTTGGTTGCCAGGAGACAGTTTGAGGCGTACTTGATCATGGCGGCGGTCGTTGCATCCGTCACCAGGATTTCAAAATCCTTCCTCGTTCTTCTCTTGAAATCTTCATAGAACTCCTTCAGCACCTCAGTTGCCTTCTGGTCGATACGCCCGATTATAATGGGCTGATTCTCAAAATCTTCCTCTGCCGTCTCACTTCTCAAGAATTCTGGATTCATACACACCCCGGAACTGGCTCCATTGGATTCCGACACCGACTGAGAATGGCCGGCTCGATCGAAGCTATGTTGAGACCGCATTGGGGATTCAAAAAAGCGCCTTTGCTCTCCGAGATCTCTTAGTATCTCCTAACCATTGTCATTGTTGGAAATATCAGTAGCATCTTGGCAATAGCATAGCAAGGATTTTGAGAAAGAACGACACTCCAGCCCTACCCAGAATAATAATAGCATAATTTCTACCGAAAGGGGCAAACCTCCCCCTTTCTTTTTGAGAAGCAATGCCGGATTTTCATAGGTTCCTGCAGAGATCTCATCTTCATGGGGGCGACCTGCTATATTGTGGCAACAGGACTTCCCTCAGTATCATTCTGCCCTTTCCACAGCAGGGGCAAACTCTGGGATCAATCCCGGTCAGGCGAGTAAGCAGGTCTTGCCAGGTTTCTTGGCTAACCTGCTCCTGGTTCTCATCGGCCAAAACGCCGAGGATCTCCTTGCATCGCTCAAGCTTGCCCTTACGTCCCCGGTTACTCAGAATCCCATAATGCCTGATCTTAATCAACTGATCCGGTAGAATATGCAACAGAAAGCGGCGAATAAACTCAAAGGCATCCAGGGTCATAAACTTGATCTTGTTGTCATCCTCCCGGTCCTTGAAGCGGATGGTTACCTCCTCCCCTTCTATCTTCATAATCCGATCGTTGGATAAGGCCACCCTGTGGGTATAACGACCCAGGTAGTCAATCACATTTTCAGCCCTCTTAAATGGGGGCTTACAGTAAACCACCCACTCCTGATGATAAAGTTCGGTCAACAATTTCTTAAAGACCACCTCTTCTTTCAATGGCCTGATCTCCCCTGGAAAATTGAGTTCCCCGGAATCGTAGGCCTTTCTTAAGTAATCGAGGAATTTGCCTCGAAACAATCGAGAGAGTACCTTCACCGGCATGAAAAAGCCCTTTCTACAGGAGATCCATCGCTTACCATCCGCAGATAAACCGCCTCCGGTGACTATGCAGTGGATATGAGGATGATCGAGCAACGTTTGTGACCAGGTGTGCAAAATGGAGATGAAACCTATCTCTGCTCCGAGATGTTTGGGGTCTTTTGCGAGCTCAGTTAGGGTTTCCGAGACCGCCTTGAAAAGGAGGTTATAGATAACCCTTTGATTTCTTAAGACCAGGGGTCTGAGTCTCCCTGGAAGCGTAAATGCCAGGTGAAAATAGCAAGTACGCAGCAGATCCTTTTTCCTGGCCTCAAGCCACCTCTCCTTTTGCAGAGATTGACATTTGGGGCAGTGGCGGTTCCGGCAGGAGTTATAGGAGATGCGTAATGCCCCGCAGCAGTCGCATCCATCCACATGACCGCCCAGTTCCGCGGTGCGGCAAATCTCTATCGCCCGCATCGCCCTCAAGTGACGAAGAGGCATTTCGTGACCATGGGCCTTACGATAAGCCGGCCCAAAGGCGCGAAAAATATCGGCCACCTCCAAAGACCTTTTCATGGGAAAGGCAGCCTTTCTAGGGGATCGGCTTCCCCGGTTCCTGGAAAAGGTCTATGGGACTTTTGACCCTGGCCACATCCCTTCGGCTCAGGTGAAGGTAGATGGCCGTGGTCTTGATAGTGGTGTGTCCCAAAAGATGTTGGATATGGTAAAGATCAGTTCCTGCCTCCAGAAGATGGGTAGCAAAGCTGTGACGCAGGGTATGAACCGTAGCCTTCTTCTTAATGCCGGCTTCATGGAGGGCCTTTTCAAACACCTTCTGGATGCTTCGGCTGGAGATGGGCATATCCTTTGGATTGCCGGGGAACAGCCAGTCAACAGGACGATACTCTCTCCAGTAGTTACGCAGAATATCCAGTGTGCACTCAGCCAGCAGGCTATAACGGTCCTTGTCACCTTTTCCGTGGCGGATCCTGATTGTCATCCTCTGGCTGTCTACGTCAGAGACCTTCAGATGGGCCGCTTCACTCAGTCTCAGACCAGCCGAATAGATTGTCATCAGCAAAGACTTGTGCTTCAAGTTTCTGGTGGCCGAAAAAATGGCCCGGATCTCCTGCTGAGAAAGAACTACCGGAAGCCTCTTTCCGGTCCTAATCCGGGGAATCCTTAAACCGTTCCAATCCCTTTCAATCGTGGTCTGGTAGAAAAACTTCAGCGCGCTATAGGTCTGGTTGATGGCTGACTGGGAGGCTCGCTTCTCTTTGATCAGAAAATGGAGGTACTCCCGGATCTCACTTTCACCCATTCTGTCCGGTGCTTGCCTAAAGTGAAGGGCGAAGTTCTTCACGCAGGCCAGATAGCAGGACCTGGTTTTGGGGCTGTAGTTCTTCAACTCCAAATCCATCTTCATCTCATCGTATAATCTTCCCATGACGTATCTCCTTTCTTTAATGTAGATTTAGATTTGCCCAGCATACAAGATGTGCTGGATTTATCAAGCTCTACATTAACAGAAAGGGAGTAGTTTTGGAAGTAGCACCATCAAAATGAAGCTCCCTAAGAACAGGCCACCCCTAAAAGCTATTCAATTGTTAAAGAGCAAAGGATCGAATATGCTAAAACCACCGCAAAGCGGTTTAGTTCAACATGCATAAAGCTGCCGCCCCCCCTCGGGACCTCGTAGATAAAGTAGGCCAGGGAGGTTACTTCACTTAAGGGGCCCACGCCGTGTTCCCCTCTCCCGGCGAGGAACATAATGACGGCCACACTCCCGGCCGCTTCGGCACAGCCTAGAAGCAGTCCGGTGATGATATTAGGCAAGGCCCAGGGAAGAACGATACGGGCCAGGGTATATTCCTCTGAGGTGCCCAGGGCCAGAGAGCCCTCCCGAAGGCCAGGGGGAAGGGAGCGAATTCCCCTCTCGGTGGCCCAGGCGATCACCGGAATGACCAGCAGCGAGAGGACAATGGCGGCGGCGAGGAAGGAGCCATCCTCCAGACGCTGAACGCCGCGCAGGTTATACCAATAGCCGCGGATGATCTCTTCAAGAAACGTTCCTCTAGAGCCTGCGACCAGGCTGACGGCGATAAGGCCCAGGATGAACACCGACATGGCCCTGAGGCTGGTAACAGAGAACCTTACCACACCGGCAAGCCACTTTCCATAATATTCACTCATAAGCACACCGGCGGCCACACCTATGGGAAGAGATATCAGAGAGGTTAGAGCCATAAGAAGCAGAGTACCTAGGATATGGTTTCTCAGGCCGGGCTGATTCAGATAGTAGGGAGGAAAGCTCGTCCAGTCCAATCCAATCCAGGGAACGCTTATGATTTCCCAGTTGAGGTTAGGCGCCCCCTCCTTGATGAGGTGGAAGATAAGCAAAGCATAGGCGGCCAGAATCAGCAGCACGGGAAGGATGATAAGGGGATAACGGGAAAGATCGTGCGCCCTGGGGGTAGCACCGAGAAGGTAGTACAAAGAAAAGCAGGTTGCGGGAAGGGCGATGGCCAGAAGAAGAATAGCCGAAACAAGCGAGCGGTGGATTATGGCATTTATCTGAAAGCCATAGAGATGTTCCGGCAGGACCGAGAGCAGGACGGCGGAGATCACCGAGAAACCAAAAAGAATGATGAGCCGGCGCTCCCACCGCCCATCGAGGCGGCGGGCATAAAGGAGAAGACCAAGAAGGCAGCAAGAGAGCAAGCCGAGCAGCGGTACCGGATAGGCCTCCAGGGAATTCAGAGAAAGCGAGAGACATCCTAGCAGGATACCCGGTGCCGACAGGGCCAGGGTAAGCGCGGGAACAGTTTTTCTCTTTATCTCCTGGAGAAAATTTGCGCTCAAAGCTGGTGCCGGCATAGTCTTCATGGTGAATACCGCCTCCTGAGCCTTCTCTGGAGAAGGGTGGCCACACCCATAATGGCAAAGGCGATCACCAGGAGCAGGAGACCGGCAAAGTGGGCCACAGGAGCGTGGGCGACAGGAGCGGCGCCACGGACAAGCGTCGGGCCGATTGACGTCAACGGCGCAGACACCTCCAGGACGTCCCAGAGGGGGGTCGGCAAACCAGGTACGGCGCGACCAATAACGAGGAGGGCGATCATTACGTCCCCGGTAGCCTTAAGTGCCCCGACGGCGGTGGCGGAGATAATGCCGGGCAGAGCCAGGGGAAGGGTGACCTTCTTCAAGGTATGCCAGCGGTTGGCTCCCAGCGACAGAGAGGCTTCCTTGAGCTCAAAGGGGACATTTCGCAGGGCGTCGTCTATAAAGGGGGCCATAAACGGTATTACCAGCAGGGCAAGCACAAATCCCCCCAGGAGGATGCTGTTCGGGCCACCCAGATGCCAAGGCAACCCGGGGAAATCCTCCAAGCAGATACCCAGTTCCGCCAGGAGGTTCTCGCGCTGGCCAAGCGTTCTAACCCCGCTGCAGAACTTGGGAATCATGAATAACTTCGTGAAAATCCCGGCCGTAAGGGCATATACGATGGGGGGGATACCGGCCAGCATTCCCAGCAGGCCCCGCAGCCCCCTTCCGAGCAGGCCGGAGGGAAACTCGGAGGCAAATACCGCTATCGCCAGCGATGCCGGCAGGGCGATAGCGACGGCGACTACGACGGCCAGGAAAGTTGCCCACAACGCCGGCAGCAAGCCGTAGTGTACCGGGCCCGAGAGGAAGGCACCGTCGCGGAATTCGGTAGAGAAAAGTTCGCTTAATCCGACCACGTCTATCGCGAGCGAACTCTTTTCAACCAGATTGTGCACTATCAAGAGCAGGGCCAGCACGGGCACCAGGCCCAGGATAAGCAACGGGAGCATCAGGGGAACTCTCCCCCTGAAACCCCGAACGGGCTTCGCTCTGGGGATTAGTTGAGATACGTTGAGATTTTCCCCATCCGTCTCCACTGTATCTCTATGAAACCCCGAAGGCTTCGCCTCTTTACGGACGCGTAGGAATTTCAAAAATTCCAATGCGTCGAGCCTGTGCTTCAGCTCGTCCTCCGTCGCACCGCAAAGATTACTATGCCGGCAACTACAGCCGCACCGATTACGCCGGCAATAATGGCCCAGGGCGCTTCCCAGGGCGCTTTTTGTCCCTCTACTGCCCACTCCCGGTGGTTGGCGGCCTCACCACCCCTCTCGGCAACGACATTGTCCCTATCAGCGATGACCTTAACGATGTCGCGGCCATTGGTGATGGTGAAGGGGCCGGCGGTAGCGGTATGGGTCTCGCCGGCAGCTAATGCGGGAACATCGGCGGCAGCCTCCTCCACACCATCTACTTCGATGCCGGCGGTGCTGGCAGCGGCATCACCCTCGCCCTGGTTCTTTATGGTGAAGGTCACCCTGTATTGGCCCCCCTCTACCCATTCAACCGACCAGCCTTCGGGGATGACAACGAGGTCGGGAACGACGGGTTGGTCGGGGAGGTCGGCTCCACCAGGCACTACCACCAGGTAGTTGTTGGTCTCGTCGCTCTCGTCAACGACATTGTCCCTATCGGCGACGACCTTGACGGTGTCGCTGTCGCCGGTGAGGGTGATGGGAACATGGATAGGCCACCAGGGCCTGGTGTGGGTCTCTCCAGCAGCTAATACTGGAATAACAACGGGAGTAAACTCGTGACCATCTATTGTGATGCTGGCGGTGCTGACAACGGCAGCAGCATTGCCCTGGTTCTTTATGGTGTAGCTCACCCAGTAGGTCCCCACTGCCCGCCACTCGAACTCCAGGTTGCTGACGATAAGATCGGGGTGGTCGGGTAGTAGCCAGGTGGTCTCCAGGTAGTTATTGGTCTCGTCGCCCTCGGCAACGACTGCGAGCTTATCGGCGTAGACCTTAACAGTGTCCCTGCCCGCGGTGAGGGTGAAGGGACCAACGGTAGCGGTGTGGGTCTCGCCAGCAGCTAATGCTGGAACATCAGCGGTAGCCTTCTCTTCACCATCTATTTCGATGCCGGCGGTGCTGGCAGCGGCCTCAGCATCACCCTCATTCTTTATGGTGAAGGTGACGTTGTAGGTCTCGCCTACCTTTTCCCATTCCGCAGAGACGGCGGTGACGACGAGATCGGGCATGGGTAGTGGCGGGCCCTCTACTACCACCTCGCCAGGGATGCCCTCGAAATCGGCGTCCAGAATCTCCTCAAGGTTGGCGTTCAGCGAGTAGAACTCACTAACCGTCAGCGCTACTGTGTGAGTGCCGGTTATGCCCTCTTTGGCCTTCATATTGATGGTGACGAACTTGCCAGGGGTAGCCGGCCCCGGAGGCTGCGTCCAAAAGACACCGCCAGTCGGGAAATCTAGAGTGCCGTCAGTATTGGCTTCGTCTATCTTCTCTTGCGTCGGGGCAAAAAAGGTAGCACCGAACCAAGGCTCACCTGCCCCCACAGCTCCCTCCACACTCACTATCTGCACCACGTTGTGGTCAAAGGTGAACTTCTCGAACTGTGCTGACATGAGGTCAACCGGCGCCTCTATCATCACCGTCGCGGTGAAGGTTTGGCCTGGGGTCACCGTGGCGAGGTCCGCCACCACCGACATCTTGTAGTCAGGGTCTAACGGCGGTGCTGTTGCCAGGGCTGCAGTCGGGGCAAGGAGCATAAGGGCAGCCAGCACAATCCCCACTGCTCTACTAATTCTCAGTTTCTTCATCTGTTGTCCCCCCTGCTTTTTAGTAGTCGTAGCTCCATCTCTTCCTCCTCTTCCCCACCAAGAAATAGACCGGTAGCCCGATAAGGATACCGCCACCAAGTAGGCCGCCAATAATGGGTAACCAGAGGTTTGATGTCAGGCCAGAAGCCCAGCCTCCAGCCAATGGCGCAAATCCCCTGCCCCGCTCCAGGCTCTCCGTCCAGCGGTCAAGCACGGTGCCGTCTTCAAGATATACCCTTAAGTCGAGGTAAGTGCCTGACAATAGCTCTCCAGCGGGTGTCAGGAAGGACCTGCCCTCATGGGGTGTCAGGAAAAACCTGAACTCACGCACGTAGCCGGGAACGATAGAGGACTGGGTTAACGGAGTAGAAGCAGAGCCCAGCTCGTTGCCTGCATGGTCCCTGAGGATTGCGTCTGCCTGCGCTTTATAGTGAAAATTGCCCGTGTTCTCGAACACAGCCACAATCTCCAGCGGCCGGCCTGAGGGCACCTCAGGAATGATGACGTCGGTGATTCTACCCGCTTTGGTCAGCTCTGTTCCGGTGATGCTAAGCACCACACTGCTGGCTATGGCTGTGGCAATGCCAACACCCCCGTCGTGAGCGGGGGGCTTGGTGCGAATGTAAATAATGGCGTAACGGCCACCACTGCCAACCTCGTCGGGGAGGTCTATAATTACCTCAATCTCCTGGGAACGACCCGGCTCCAGGTGAAATTCCGATGGCGAGATGCTGATAAACCTGCGGGCGGAATAAGGTCCTTGGTCCTCATCTGGAGTAAGCGCCTGATAGCCGCCGGCCGGGCATTGCCCCAGCCCCTTCACCTCGACGACAATGTCCATCGGGGTGGCACCATCATTGCTCACCGTCATCGTATACGATTCACTTTCCCCCGGGGCAACCCGGGCCCTGAGCACAGGTGGACTAACACGAAGTCCCCCGGCAGCATAAACTGGCATGCTCTCGACCAGGGGCAGTGCCAGAAGCACTGCCGCAAGCAGAATAATTCCAACTTTCATCATGCCTCCTTTTTATTTGCGTTAAGGGGGCCGGCCAGGACCAGCCCCCTTAAGCCTCGCTCACACTGTGCCACTCCCGGAAAGGTCACTGTTTACCAGACCGGATATACAGTGAAGGTCAGGGTGATGGTGTATTTGCCGGCAGCATCGGTGAATTCCACACGCTGCTGAAGGTGGCTGTTTACCGTCTCAGATCTTTCTCCCTCATGGAGGAGACCGCCCTCGGTGAGGCAAACAGTGTTATTGGCACTGACCACCTTCATGGGTTGCTCCAACTGATCATCACCCCTGGCCATGTGCCCCAGCCCAGCCGCATCGCGCACCTGGAGCTGCCACCGGGTATTGCTGTCAATCTCAACCCGGACGGCTACGGTGTTGAGTTGTCCTCTCTCGGCGGGGATTTCCAGGGAAGTAGGCACGCTGATGGCGGCATAGGCAACCGGCACCTCGGCGATAACCTCGGTGACAGCGTCACCCCAGAACCTCGCGTAGACCTTAACCTCCAGTGAGTTGTTGATCTCGCTGATCTCAACAACGTCATCGTTCCTGTCGGCCGAGACCTTGACCGTGTCGCTGGGGCCGGTGAGGGTGAAGGGACCAACAGCATCAGGAGTGATGTCTTTGCCACCAAGTATGCTGCCAACCTCAACGGTAGCCACCTCAACACCGTCTATTGTGATGCTGGCGATGCTGGGATCGGCAGTAGCATGACCCTTGTTCTTTATGGTGAACTCCACGAAGTAGCTCTCGCCCTCCCTACCGTCTACCCAGTTCGTAGAGACATCGGTGACGATGAGGTCGGCCGCCGGGACCTTGCCACGGGTAATCGTCATGGAGTTGTTGTTCTCGTTGGCCTCAGCAACGAGGTCGCCCTCATCAGCGATGACCGTAATGGTGTCGCCGGGAAGGGTGTAGTAGAAGGGACCAACAGTTTTCTCCCTGTCCCAATCCGCCCCCAGCCCATCCAGCTCAACCCTTTCCACCTCAATGCCATCAATGACGATGCTGGCGATGCTGGGACCGGCAGTAGCACCGCCCTGGTTCTCTATGGTGAACTCCACGAAGTAGCTCTCGCCTACTACTACCCACTCGACGACTACTTCGGTGACGACAAGGTCGGGCAACGGTTCGTCTCCTGTTGCCAGGGCTGGAGTGGCCACTAAGGGCAGGGCAGCCACTGCCATGGCTAGTGTCACCAGCAGGCTGAGTCCCTTCATCTTCAAGCTACATATTTTACTCACTTTTTTCTCCTTTTATTTTTATTGTGGTCTCTCCCACCGTCTCCTGTCTTTCCAGGCTGCCAGTGGTCTCTCCCACCGTCTCCCGTCTTTCCAGGTTGCCAGCAGGTCTTTCCCTGCGGTCATTTCTTCATCAATCACCTCCTTTCCCTTGTCGGCGCCGGCTGGAGTTTCCTGGTTAGGCCGGCACCGACTTTTAGATAGCCGACCTAATTACCAGCATCAGGCAGGAGGGGGCCAGGGCTCGGTAGGGTCAGCCCAACTCGCACCCCAGTGCGGAAAAAGCGCCATGAGGTCAGCCATTTTGACCTCTCCATCGTTATTCACATCGGCTCTAACCCAGCCGTGGTGGTCAACATTTGACTCGTCCCAGTGCGGAAAAACCGCCACGAGGTCAGCCATTGTGACCTTGTTGTCCTTGTTCACATCGTAGTCACGGATGACGGGGTCGGCTGGAATGGGTATAGGGACAAAGCCCTCCGCTGCTACGTGTGCCTGCCCCTCCGCGGTGAACATGTAGTTAATGAAGTCGTCGGCGCGGGCGTTGGGCGTGGGGTCATCCTTGAGGGTTATCAGGTAGAGACTGCGGGACATAGGGTAGGTTCCATCCTTGACAGTCTCGGGGCTGGGCATTACCCCTTTTACCGGCACTGCCCTTATACCTGGCTCACCAATGAAGCCCAGACCGACATAGCCTATGTGGAAGGTGTTTGCGGCTATAGCAGCGACCATGCAGTCGTTGTGAAGAAGCCTGGGTGTATCAATAGTGGCTTCCTCTTTGCCCGGATCTATCTCGTCGGGCGCCCCAGCATACTCGACCAGCTCGTGGAAAGAATCTCTGGTACCCGAGTTGATGATTCTGGCGCGGGGTTCTATGGGCTCGTCAGGTCCCCCTAATCCCCCCTGATTCCAGCGGGTGATGTCTCCTTCGTAGATCTTCTTGAGCTGCGCCCCGGTTATGTCAGTTAGGAACGCCATCTCGGGTACATCTCTGACGATTACGGCTAGCGCATCCCTGCCGATTAGATAGATGTCCAGGTCATGCGGTCCCGCTTCCTGCGGATCGTCCGTCCTGGGGAGTCTCGACGCCATGGCTATGTCGCTCTCATCCTTCTGCAAGCGCCGTATTCCAGCCCCTGTACCGGGAGCGTCTACCGTCACCATCGTGTTTGTCCAGATCCCTTCAAACGGTTTTTCAGCAGCAAGGACTATGGGATCAACCGTGGTTGAGCCCTCGATTCTCAGCGTCGGGGGCCACCAGTCTGGACCGCTTGCCAATGCTGCTCCCGCCGATGCCAGAAGGGTGCAGACAACGAGGGCGGCGAGCCCAATACCAGCGATA
>JALPXT010000004.1 GCA_023271485.1 Dehalococcoidia bacterium
TAACCGTGGTCCAGAAAGGCATAATCGTCCTTGCCATAATTGTGGTGATAACCGCGGGAGCCATACTTACCCCTCATTGGCTTGAGCAACCCCCGCCCGATATCGTGGAACCACCACCACACAGGCCCTATCTCGAAGAATTTTTGGTCGGCACCGGATTGACATTTCATCCCGTCGTAAGGAATGATTTTGCGTACTATAAACTACATACCGCTGACGAGCAGTTGGCAGGATTCGTCTTCTTGGGAACTGAGGAGGGATGGGGCGGGCCGATAAATCTGTTCATTAAGACGGATGCGGCGGGAGTAATTCAGCACGTCCATGTGTGGCACCATACAGAAACACCCATTTATGTAGTAGGAATGGATGCCTTCCTGGCAACATTTGCTGGTTATAAAGCAGAGGCGGAGCTTATCTGGCAAGAGGATGTACATGGAATTACCGGAGCGACGGTCACCGCAGAGGCGATCATCGCTGCAGTTTATGGACCCGGAAGAGCGGCCTACCAAAAAGGGATATTCATACAACGAGAAAGATAGTAATACTCCGTGGTCGAGCGCCTGCCGGCGGAAGGGGGGCTTACTGAAATAGGCTTAGCGAAATAAAGGAGGAAGAGAGCGATGGGATGGGAGCAGATAAGTATTTCCTTTGGACTCGGTGCCGTTGCTAGTATAGGGATTTGTCTCGCCTCCTGCACTCCTATTCTAATTGGTTATCTGATTGCAACGGAAAAAAATCCCCGCAAATTTATCGGCTGGTTTCTCCTCTTTATCGGTGTGCGTGCCGTCGTATTTATCGCGATAACACTTCTCATATTATTGCTCGGTCGGCTGGCCCTGGACTTCATCAAGGAATACGCCCTGGTGCTCCACATCATCGGAGGGGCATTTATCGCTGCCGCAGGGATATTGATCTTCTTCAATATCGGTGCAAAACTGCGTTTCTTCCGCACCAAATCGCAGGGATTCCTCTCTCTGGCGGTACTCTTCGGTATAAAGCCCTGTCTGCCCCATATCGCTATATGGGGTTTCATCTTAATGGCGGTAGGGGCACCGATGGTCGAGGGCGTTATCGCACCCGCAGAAGCGCTCTTGCAATCGGCGGTTATAGCGGTGTCGTTTTCCATCGGAGAGAACATCGTCCCTGTTATCCTCGGTGCTTTGGGGGGAAAGTCGATACGTTACTTCCGCGGCCGGGGTTTCCGCATTGCTACTAAAGCAGGTGGAGTTGTCCTATTCATACTCGGAATAGCATTTATCTTTTACGAAAGAGTAGCTCCGGTCATCGCACGGATTTTGGCCTGAAGGGGTGGTGATATGGCGGGCAAGCAGCGGCGCAAAATACTGTGGTGGTTAATCCTTCCCGTGCTCATCGCCGGAATCCTTGTTGGGATTGGCGGCCATTTTGGCGAGCAGGGGCAATACCAACCGGTGATATCCGAGGTCGGGGTGCGCTTCGGGGACATCATTGTTGATACGGCTGCCGGAGAGATTCGCTTTCCCGGCCGGATTCGGCAGAATGAGGGTTGGGTGCGCTTCCTCGTCTATCTCACCAGTTACAGATGGCTGGAAGAGGAAGCGGCGATTATCTCACCAGCGAATCTCATCGATCTGCAAAAGGCGATCGCTCTTCTTGACTGGCAATTGTGGGATCAATTATGGTTTAGGGAAATAACCGGCCAAAAGATAGAGGTTTACCTGAAATGGCCCGGGGGAGGTAAGGCGGAGGCGAATGAACTGATACAACTGCCTTACCATTTAGGAATCGGCGATTTGGTCTTTCTGGGTTCGCCTCTCTTTGACCCGCTTTTTCTCGCTCGTTGTGCTCAAACCCTAACCTGTCTGGCCCTCAAGCAAGGCTACCAGTGCCCGCTGTTTTTCCTGCAGGAGAGCGTAGAAGAAAAGTTCACTCGCGCTGGCGGTGCCGCTGGATACCATCTGAACCCCGAACGATTGCCCCCACCCGGAACCAGGGTCACCGTTATTATCCGGGTTCCCGACCTCCAGGGAGGTGGATGATGGAAGAGGCCCTCATGCTATTCACCCTTGGAATTACCGTCTCCTTTGGTCCATGTATCGCTCACTGCTCCCTGGTGATTCTGCCGTACATCGCTACTACTACCAAAAACTGGAAAGATGGACTCAAGGCGATATTGATATTTTCGGTTGCGCGTCTGGCTATCTACGGAGCACTGGGGCTCCTGGCGGGCCTGCTGGGGCGAGCCATCATTGAGCAACTGCTGCAGTTTGAGATCGAGATAATGATTGCCGGCGGGGTAATTATCGCCTCTCTGGGGTTGTATATCTTCTTGCGCAAAAATGAGACGTCCCGTTGTCGAGCCGCCGCTTGCGGGCACCGAGCGGGTATAAAAGGATCCGCCCTGCTGGGGCTCTTTGCCGGAGTATTGCCATGTCTGCCACTTTTAGGTGTACTCACCTTTACCGCGCTCTATGCCCAGGATCTGTGGCAGGGCGCATTCTATGGATTGGCCTTCGGTGCGGGAAAATTCTTTTCGCCGCTTATCGTGTTAGGAATGTTGGCCGGCAGCGCCCCGGCACTTCTGACACGCTACGGCAGAGCATTCAGCTATTTCACGAGGCTCTGCGGGGCTGTCCTTATCCTCATCGGATTCAGCTTGATCGTTCCGGGATTGCTGCCCCAATGGTAGTAAATAGGAGGTGTTGATATGCGGAAAATATTGCTCTCACGCCCCATCTTAGTCACTATCATTGTCAGCGCTGCTTTGATCGGACTGATACTTGGATTCTTAAGGCCCGATGCCGCCCTGCCGGAGCAGCCCGCCTTACGCCTTGTTGACCTGCCGGAGCGGCCCGCCTTACGCCCTGCTGATTTGCCGGAACACGAGCTTGCCGACCATGGACACGAGGCGATGTTCTTCCAGGAGATGGCCGATAACAAGGTTGAGTGCCAACTCTGCTTTCTGAACTGTATTATCCCCGACGGTCACCGCGGCATCTGCCGGGTGAGAGAGAATAGAGAAGGTCGCCTCTATACCCTGGTGTATGGTCTCCTTGCCTCCACTATGATCGCCGAGATAGAAAAAGATGGAATGCAGCATGCCCTTCCGGGAACTAAAGTCCTGGCTATCGCCACGGCATCGTGCAATTTTCGCTGTAAACAATGCCATAACTGGCATATCACTCAACGTTATCCGGAAGATGTAAGAGCGCGTCAATTCACCCCGCAAGAGGTGGTCGATCTGGCGCTACGTCGAGGAGCACGCACAATCACCGGAACAATCAATGAGCCCACCATCTTCTTTGAATTCCTTTATGATGTGGCTATCTTAGCCCGGGAAGCGGGGCTCAGGATGCAGTTTCATACCAATGCGGCGATTGCCGAAGAACCACTGCGGGCATTGCTCCAGCGGCTCGACCAGGCGGTAGTAGATCTTAAAGGGTTCTGCCCTATTGTCTACCGGGAATATTACGGTGGATGCCTCGATTCAGTGCTCAGGACGCTGAAAATCATCAGGGAAGAAGGAGTTTGGCTGGAAATCACCAATCTCGTCATTCCCACCGTTAACGACTGCATGGACCAGATCAGGGCGATGAGCGAGTGGATTCTGGAGTATTTGGGGCCGGACGTGCCGCTGCACTTTACCCGCTTCGTTCCGGCATTCAGATTGACCCATCTTCCCCGTACCCCGATAAGCACGCTGGAGCAGGCACACGCCATCGCCAGGGAGGTGGGGATAAACTTCGTCACTATCGGTAACGTCGCCGGACATCGCTATAATTCCACTTTTTGCCCCTGCACCGGGGGGAGATTGATTCACCGCATCCATTTTGCTGTGATGTATAATAGGATAACACCTGAAGGCACATCGCCATTCTCCGGCCGTCCCGTGCCGGGGAGGTGGGAGTAAGTACAAAGGAGGTAATTGAGAAATGATTTCAAATCTCAAGAAGAAGGTCGTGGCGTTGGCGTTGGTCGTCGTTGCCGGCGTTGTGGCGATGGGATGCCCGCCGGAGCCTGCCGTGGAAGAGCCTGTAATCCAGGAAGGGGTAATCATCAGTCTTCCTTCTCCGCGGCATACCGGTGAGATGTCTGTGGAAGAGGCCATCTTCCGGCGCCGGTCAATACGCAATTTCCCTGATGAGCCGTTGAGCCTTCAAGAGGTATCACAACTGCTGTGGTCAGCAGGAGGAAAGACCATTGATGGAGTAACCGGGGCAACGCGTGCCTTCCCATCCGCCGGTGGGCTGTATCCATTTGAGATATATCTCGTTGCCGGAAACGTAGCTGGTCTGGCTGACGGGATATATCGGTTCGGATGGCGGGATCACTCGATTGAGATGATAAAGGAAGGGGATTTTCGCGAAGAGCTGATGGTGGCCTCGCTTAGACAGGGGTTTGTGTACCAGGCGCCGGTGAGCATCGTCTGGGTGGGTGATTTCGACAGAGTAAGAAGAGCTTATGGTGCCCGAGGGGTAGACCGCTACATCATGATGGATGTCGGTGGGGCCGGACAGAACGTCCATCTTCAAGCCGAGGCACTCGGTCTGGGCACGGTGATCGTGGGGGCGTTTCACGATGATCCGGTGCAACGTATCCTGGGGACAGAGCTTATGCCCCTGTACATAATGCCAGTCGGGAGGAGGTGATAGGATGAGGAAGGGTTTATTGCTGGTACTGATCGTTTTACTTATTGCTGGTGTTATGGCCGTAGGATGTCCTGACCCCATAGTTCAAGAGGCTATACCCATATATCCGGACGCCGCACTTCGAGTCGGCCCCCGACCGGCTCGATACTGGCAGGGGCTTGAGGATAACCGAGTGTGGTGCCAGCTTTGCCCGCATGATTGCGTTATCCCGGAGGGAAGGCGTGGCCTGTGCCGGGTGCGCGAGAACCGGGAAGGCAAACTCTATACCCTCGTTTATGGAAAGCCCGTGGCCATTGGCATCGGCCCCATCGAAAAGGCACCGTTTCATCATTTCCATCCCGGACATAGACGCCAGACGATCGCTACCGTTGGTTGTAACTTGAGATGCAAACACTGCCAGAACTGGACTATTTCACAGCGAGCGGTTGAAGACGTAAGACATCATCTTCGCTCACCGCAGGAAATCATTGCCGGGATGAAAAGAGCCGGCCTGAACTCCGTTTCCTTTACTTATACCGAACCGACGGTCTTCTTTGAATACATGTACGACATAGCGAAGTTGGCCCAGGCCCACGGCATGAAGACGACGCTCGTCACCAATGGCTTTATCAGTCCTGAGCCGCTGCGGGCGCTCCTCCAACACATGGACGCGGTAAGGGTAGACCTGAAGGCCTTCACCGAGGAGTTCTATCGAGAGATAAGCGGGGCATCGCTGGCGCCGGTTCTTGATACCCTGAAGCTCATCCAGGAGGAGGGGGTGTGGCTGGAGATCATTTGTCTCATCATCCCGACGCTCAATGATTGCCCGGCGGAAATTAGGGAGATGAGCGAATGGATTCTGGAGAACCTGGGGCCTGACGTCCCGATCCATTTTAACCGGTTCGTGCCCGCCTTTCGACTCACCCATCTTCCGTTCACGCCGGTGGAGACACTGGAGATGGCGCATCGAATTGCCAGAGAGGTGGGAATAAACTTCGTCACCATCGGCAATCTTCCCGGGCATCGCTACGACAGCACCTTTTGTCCCGCTTGCGAAGCGAGATTGATCCACCGTGTCGGCATTTCTGTCCTGGCAAATAATATCGAAGAGGGAAGGTGTAAATTCTGTGGCGAGGAGATTCCCGGCGTCTGGGAGTAAGAAGGTGAAGTGGATAATAATCCTGATTGGGGGATTGATCCTTCTGGGAGGAGGCGTGTTGTTGTCGTCGGCGATGCGGCAGGAAATTACCCCACAGCAGGCGCCCATTGAAGCGAATAGCGATATGACACCGGCGCGGTTCTACGAACCATTGCCCGATTACAAGGTGCGCTGCATGCTCTGTTTCCATAAGTGTATCATTCCGTCCGGCATGCCAGGTATCTGTCGCGTACGCATAAATCACGAGGGACGGCTGTATACCGTCGTCTATGGCCGGCCGGCCGGTTTGCAGACCGATCCGATCGAAGCTGAGCCGATGTTCCATATGATACCGGGGCATCGCAACCTCGGGGTTTTCACCGCTTCCTGTAATTTTCGCTGCAAAGGGTGTCACAACTGGCATATCACTCAGCGCGGGCCGAAGGAGGTGCGGGCGCTGCGGTATACTCCAGAGGAAGTCGTTGCCGAAGCGATCAGGCGGAGAAGCCGGTCCATCTCACACACGATAAACGAGCCAACTGTTTTCTTTGAGTTTATGTATGATATTTCCGTGATAGCCCGTGAGGAAGGGCTGCTCAATCTCTTTCACTCCAACGGAGCAATTGCCCCGGAGCCGCTCAGAGCTATCTTAAAGCATATGGATGGAGTTGTCATTGATCTAAAGGCGTTCTGTGATGACGTCTACCGTGATATCTTCAACGGTGAGTTGGCTCCTGTCCTTACAACACTGAAAATCATCAGGGAAGAAGGAGTACACCTTGAGATCGTCAATCTCATTATCCCTACGATCAATGACTGTATGGACGAGATAAGAGCGATGTGCAAGTGGATATTGGAGGATCTCGGACCGGATGTCCCGCTCCACTTTACCCGTTTTCATCCTAACTTTCGGTTGACTCACCTTCCACCGACGCCGGTGAAGACACTGGAAGAGGCGCATCGCATCGCCAAGGAAGTGGGAATAAACTTCGTCACTCTCGGCAATGTCCCCGGTCACCGCTATAACAGCACTTTTTGTCCTGCTTGCGAAGAGAAATTGGTTCATCGCGTCGGCTTTTCGGTCCTGGCGAACAATATCGAGGAGGGAAGGTGCAAATTCTGCGGCCAGAAGCTTCCCGGCATCTGGGAGTAAAAAGTGAGGTGTAGTTATGAAGAAAGACAAATGGGGAATAGTTCTACGGGTTTTTGGCGCCATTTTTTTCGGCATGATTATCCTGGTTGTCTTCTGGGTCGCGTTGTACGGCTGGCAACAATTGCCGTGGATGGTGCCAGATGTGCCGCAAATACAGGAAAAGGTGATGCTTCCTGACAGAGAAGTGATACCGGATGTTGGACTGCGAGAGGCGATGTTCTGGCAGGAGATGGAGGGCAACCGGGTTCTCTGTAATCTTTGTTTCCATCGCTGTGTCATTCCCGTTGGGAGGCGCGGGGCGTGCCGGGTGCGGGAGAACTTTGCCGGCAGACTATACAGCCTGGTTCACTCTCGCCCGTCGGCGGTGATGATCGACCCCATCGAAAAAGAGCCGCAACTCCACCACCGTCCGGGAACTGAGATCCTTTGCGTTGGGACCGTGGGATGCAATTTTCGCTGTAAACAATGCCATAACTGGACCCTGTCACAGGCGAGCCCCACTGACCTGCGCGTCTTCGATCTACCCCCGGCGCAACTGGTGGAACTGGCCCTGGAACAAGGGGTCACCGCGATCTCATTTACCTACAACGATCCCATCGTCCTCTTTGAATATGTCTTCGACACCGCGGTCCTGGCGAAGGAGGCCGGGGTTGGCCTTATCTGGCACACAAACGCCGCCATTGCGGAAGAGCCGCTGCGCAAACTGCTCCCCTACACCACCGCCATGACCGTTGACCTCAAAGGGTTCTGCGAAGAAGTCTATTGGGAGATCTTCGGCGGGGACCTCTCTTATGTCCTGAGGGCGTTGAAAATCATCAGAGAAGAAGGAGTTTGGCTGGAGATCGTCAATCTCGTCATCCCCACCATTAACGACTGCCTGGACGAGATCAGGGCGATGTGCGAGTGGATAGTGGAAAATCTAGGGCCGGATGTCCCCCTCAGTTTCTCCCGCTTCCATCCGGCCTACCGCTTGACCCATCTTCCCGCTACCCCGGTAAGGACGCTGGAGGAGGCGCGTCTCATCGCCAGGGATGTGGGGATAAACTTCGTCACTATCGGCAATGTCGCCGGACATCGCTACAATTCCACTTTTTGCCCGTGCACCGGGGAGAGACTGATTCACCGCCACCATTTTTCTGTGCTATATAACAAAATAGTTGATGGAAGATCCCCCTTCTCCGGTCGCCCGGTGCCGGGGATTTGGGAATGAACAAGCGCCTTATCTTTGCGGCCCTGGCCACCGGTTTCAGTGGCATGGTGGTACAACTGCTGCTGTTGCGGGAGTTGCTGGTGGTTTTTCACGGCAATGACCTGGCCATAGGGATTATCTTTGCCAACTGGCTCGCCTGTGAGGCCCTGGGGGCATTCTTTATCGGGAAGAGGATCGAGCACGCGCGAAAAAGGATCGGATGGTTTATCTCTCTATCCATCATATTTGCCCTCTTTGCCCCGTTGGCTCTTTACATGGCGCGGATAGTGCGAGATCTGGTCGGCGTGTTGCCCGGTGTAGGGATGGGAGTATTTTCTATTTTTTACTCCTCTCTTCTCATCCTCTTTCTGCCCAGTCTTCTTCACGGTGCCCTGTTTATCTTTACCTGCAGGTTATGTGCCCAGTTTGCCCGGGAAACTCAGAAGGACGCCTCTTCTGTTGGACGAGTATACGTGTGGGAGACCATCGGCCATATCGCCGGGGCAGTGGTATTTACCTTTCTCCTCATTCCGCTCTTACATTCCTTCGCCATCGTCCTGGGGATGGGCGTTTTGACCCTCACAGCCTCGGTTGCCCTGGCCACTTTTCAGAGCCGGGCCTGGAAGCGGAAAACCATCGCGGTGCTTATGGCTATTCTAATGACATTCGTTTTTCTGCTCGTTGGAGACGGTGACGAGCGGCTTCATTACCATGCGATCGCCCGTCAATGGCCGGACAAAGAGGTGATCCATCATCAACATTCGCCCTACGGCAATGTAGCGGTGATTGAGCGCGAAGGGGAGTACACCTTCCTTACCGACGGAATCCCAGTCTTTACCACCCCTACGCCTGATATAGTGCGGGTGGAGGAATTCGTCCATTTCCCGATGCTGGCGCATCCCCAGCCGGAGAATGTGGCCATACTCGTCGGAGGGGCCGGTGGGGTGATCAGCGAAGTCCTTAAATATCCCACAATAGAGCGGGTTGACTATACGGAGATCGACCCCTTGCTCATCGATCTGGTGCGGAAATACCCCACTCCGCTGACCGAGGCGGAACTTGCTGATCCACGCGTAAATACGCTGCATGTAGACGGCCGCCGGTTCCTTGAGGTAACCCCGTATCAGTACGATCTTATTTTTGTCGGCATTGCCAATCCGGAAAACCTGCAGGTGAACCGGCTCTTTACCGCCCAGTTCGCCTCCCTGGCGAAAGAGAGGCTGCGGGAGGATGGAATCCTGGTGGTCAGCCTCCCCGGCTCGCTCACGTATCTGAGCCATGAGCTGAGGAACTTAAATGGGGTGATCATTAATACGCTGGAAAGCATCTTCCCATATCTCCACATAATTCCGGGGTATCACAACATCTTCCTGGCTTCCACGACGAAGGATGTCACCATCATCGACGCCGCTCTGCTGTACGAGAGACTGGAGGAGCGGCAACTGGATTTGCGGCTCATCACCCGCCCTCATCTCGAAGTGAGGTTAGCCCCACGCTGGTTGGACTGGTTCTCAGCATCTATGTATGGTGCGACCGAGGAGATCAATCACGATTTCCGTCCCAAGGGCTTCTTTTACAGCCTGGCCTATTGGAATGCCATGTTCTCCCCCTATTTGAGCGATTTCTTCGTCTGGCTGGAGGACCTGGGGCTGTGGCTTTTTGCCATTGTCATCGCCGCCTGGACCGCAATTCTCCTTGCACTTAGATGGCGAGCTGTCCGTTTGCCCAAATTGATCATCCCTTACTCCATTGCCGCCACCGGCTTTGCCGGCATGGCCTTCGACCTGCTCCTCATCTTTGCCTTTCAGGTGCTCTTCGGATTCGTTTTTCACTGGATCGGGCTTCTGCTGGCCGCGTTCATGGGTGGCGTCGCCGGGGGAGGCTTGATGATGACCACCCTCTTGCCGCACATCAAGGACGACCGGGCCTTGTTTATCAAGCTGGAGATCGCGGTGGTACTCTTCGCCGCTCTGCTGCCGCTGATTATCCTCGCTGTGGCGCCTCATTTGGGAAATGCCGTTGTATTTGTCCTAGCGCAAGTACTCTTTCTTCTGCTGGCATTTTTTGCCGGTGCGCTCATCGGACTCAAGTTTCCGTTGGCGAACAAAATGTATTTATCCCACTCCCCCAATCTAAGTCAAACAGCCGGCCTCGTCTATAGCGCTGACCTCTTAGGGGGATGGAGCGGAGGCATCGCCGCCGCAGTGGTGCTGCTACCTGTTTTGGGACTGGTAGGAACCTCGCTGGTGGTTGTGATGATCAAGGCAAGCAGCCTCATCGTGCTGGCGACCTCGGGTAGCGTCAAGTAGAACAGGGGGAAGATGAAAGAAAGCCAACCGGACTCACGGATTAAGGGGAGTAGCTGCCCAGTTGCAGGTCCCCTGGCTTTAATGCTACAATTGTCTGTGTGGTAGCGATTGAGTATCGCCCACACCCAGAAACTCGATACTCGGCACTCGCAACTCACCCGGAGGGGCTGTAGCTCAATTGGGAGAGCGCCTCCCTTGCACGGAGGAGGTTAGGAGTTCGACTCTCCTCAGCTCCACCACTTCATCTTCACATCTCAATCCATTCAATCAATTCACTAGACCAAGCTTCGCCTATGGCTGCTTCCAGTGCTCTCTGCCCAGGCTTTCTCACGTTCAACAGCGTTTCCAGAGTCCGATCTTCGAGAAGATGCAGAAATCGGCACTGCTTGCGAAATGAAAGCAGCGTGTTGCGTTCACCGCCGTAGATAACGTAATCCAATCGCCCCATGTGAGGCTCCAGCCGCTCTCTCACATGCCCGCAAACCCGACTGAAGAAAAACTCTATCTGCTTCTCCCGGTGTCTCTTAAATCGCCCCTGGGAAGACCCTCCCTTCTTGTGGCGCGAGTGTATGAGCCCTGTCCCAACCTTGCTGGATACCAGTTCCTCGCCTTGAAATAGCCCGATGCCATAGCTTCCCAGGCGTACCAATATCAAGGCAATCGTGAATTCCCGTTGGAGCAGTGAACGCAGATGGCCTACATCTAAGCCGGTGGAGACTGGTCTTTGCTGGACAGGAAATGGCGGCAGCACCAGGCACCTGTGCTGCTCACCCCGGAAAACCACTGACCCTGTTTTGGAATTGGTAACCAATTTGGCCAGATCGGATGGCAACTCTTCCGGTGATATACTTAGTGCTTCCTCGATCTCACCCACCGGTGAGCGGGGGGATAGGTAGAGGGATGCCCCTGAGCCGGCAGCAGTTTCCAGCTCATTGAGGAAGCGGAGCATTCCCGCCCTGCTAAGCCGGCGACGATTCGATACTAGCATAGGACTAATTGGGCACTCTTATATGTTTCTCCTGCAGAGGCAGTCGATAGGAGAAACCTTTTATCGGTTTTCCATGCAGATAGGAGCCCAATGGCGAGTCAAATTCAGCCCATCGCTGGAATCCATACCGCTCGTAGAACCAGAAACTAGCAGTTTCACCGGTGAACACGGAAACAGCCCGCACACCGTAACGCCCAGCATATTGAACAAAACGGTCCATAAGCCTAGTTCCAACGCCCTTGCCCTGATACTCCGGGGAAACAGCGAAGTATTCTATCCTTCCCTCGCTGGGAGGGACGTTTCGCCTGAGAACCTGCTCCTCACCTGCTAAGGGGCCCAGTAACTGGAGCAGTTTCCGTCGGGGTCCAAATTCTCCAAGAAGAAACCGACCGAGTAGCGGAAGATACCTTTTCACTGAGCGACACTTATCCATCAGGGTGAAGTGACGCTCAATACGGCCAAAGATAAAGCCCGCTACCTCTCCGTCCACAATGGCCAGCTCAGAGTAAGTGGAAACCGCGTCACAAACCTCGGCCGCCGCGGTATAAATCCGGTGCAGTTGTATCCCCTTGATCTTTCGTGCGAGGGCATGCGCATCTGATGCAAATGCAGCTTCGCCGATGCCGGCGCAAGCGGGATAATCCGCTCTATCGCACCAACGGAAATCAATATCAGTACTCATCTTGACTCTCTCCTGGCGCTTACGAAACTGGTAACTAGCCACCTGAGCAGTTACTCTAATTTTATCATTAGTCTCAGGTTTTGCAACCGGCCATTTAGCACCTTGCGAAAAGGCAGCGGATCAGGTATAATACCCAATGTAGCTTCAGAAGGAACACGATGCCGAAGAGGACATATCAACCGAAAAGGATCCCCCGAAAGCGCAAACATGGCTTTCGGGCGAGGATGAGCACACGGGCAGGACGTGCAGTCTTAAGCCGGAGGCGACTTAAGGGCCGGCACCGGTTGACGGTATAGGCTGGCGCTATGCGGTAGGGATGAGAAAGGCGGAGCGGCTTACCAGGAGTTCGCAATTTGCAGCAGTCTTTAGACATGGAAACACCCGGGCCGGCGATCTCATGGTCCTGAGGTCAATGCCCAATGGTCTGGATTTGAGCCGGTTCGGGTTTGTAGTCAGCAAAAAGGTAGGCAAGGCTCATACGCGAAACCGGGTGAGGCGGATGCTGCGAGAGGCGGCAAGATTGACGCCCACTCAACCTGGTTGGGACATAGTGGTGATCGCTCGCAAGAAAGCTGTCGGCACCAGTTATGGCGACATCGAGCAGACATTTACAAGGCTTCTGAGCCGAGGCCATTTGTTGGGAAGAGGGTAGATGAAAGGGATTGCTCTAGGCCTAATCAACTTCTATCGGAAAGCCATCTCCCCACTAACACCACCGTCCTGCCGCTATATGCCGACGTGCTCTCAGTACGGGCATGAAGCGATCAGTAAGTATGGGTTGTTGAAAGGGGGCTGGCTGACTGCCAGGCGCATTGCGCGCTGTCATCCATTTGCCAGGGGTGGCGTGGATCCGGTGCGATAGACAGAGTTTAGAGTCTAGCGTTTTGAGTTTAGAGGGGCTCGGAACTCACTTCTTGAGGGATCAGATGTCTGCTTTACAAGATCGGCGAACATTAAGAGTTCTGCTTGTTATTCTGCTCTGCGGGGTGCTTCTGACCGGCTTCGGCTGTCCCCCCCCAGGTGTAGCGGCCCAACCTCAGGGCTGGGCCGGACCGACGATAGCCGATGGAATCCTGTATGCAGTTTCCAGGGAGGGAGTACTTGTGGCCCTGCGCATAGACGGTAGGGTCAAGCTCTGGCAATTTCCCCCCGAGAACGAGAACAGGATGATCGTCCATGGCACGCCGATAGTCTCGGATGGGAGACTCTTTGTTGGCGCATACAGCGGAATCGTCTATGCGCTGGATGCTCAAACGGGTGATAAGGAGTGGTATTTCACGACTGGAGGTCCTATCATTGGCAGCCCTGCTATTTCTGGCAACACCCTCATAGTGGGGTCATCGGATGGCAAACTCTATGCTTTGGATGCCAGGAATGGCGACCCGCTCTGGCACAAACCTTTCGCAAGCGGAGGGCCAATCTGGTCTACCCCTGTAATTAGCGGCACCATGGTATTCTTTGGAAACCTCGATCACGAGCTCTATGCGGTTGATCTGGGAACAGGCCTGCGTACGTGGTATGAGAGGTTCGACGGGGCCGTCGCCTCCACACCACTGATAGTGGGAAGGTCACTTTATATCGGTGCGTTTGATAGCATGTTCTACTCTTTCGACGCCATCACTGGAGACCCAGAGTGGGAATTTATTCCCTTTAAAGCGGGGAACTGGTTCTGGACCAGGCCTCTTTACCACGAAGGCACCATCTTTGTCGGCTCACTTGACCACCATATCTATGCTTTAGATGCCAGGACGGGCTTGCAAGACTGGGCCAAGCAGACCGGCGGGAAAATCAGGTCGGCACCAGTGATCGTGGATGGAGTCCTGATAGTCGCCTCAAACGATGGCAGGGTCTATGGCCTGGACCCCAGGACCGGAAACGAGAGATGGGCCCCGCGTGATCTTGAGGCCCCCATTTTGGCACACCCCTGGGTCGAAGGGAATATCGTTTATTTGATTGACCGGCAGAACACGCTTCATGCAATAGAAGCAGGAACCGGCTCCATTGTCTGGCATATCACCATTGAATAAAAGAGGAAACCATGATCGAGCTCTGGAATGTGGTTTTACTCCAACCGATAATCAACGGCCTGCTCATCATGTCCCACGCCTTCGGGAATAGCTTCGGGCTGGCCATTATCGTTCTCACTATCATTATTAACGTTGCCCTGCTTCCCCTGACCTTGCGGCAGACTCGCTCCACCATCGCCATGCAGTCGGTGCAGCCAAAGAGAAAGGAGCTGCAGGCAAAATATGGCAAGGATAAGGTGAAGCTTCAGCAGGAGACGATGAAGCTCTACAAGGAGGCGGGGATAAACCCGCTGGGCTGTATCTTCCCGCTGCTGATCCAGTTCCCTGTCTGGATCGCCCTTTACCAGTCCCTCATGCACGCCCTGGCAACGACGCCGGAGCGTCTCCTCGCCCTATCGCAACGCCTTTATGCGTGGTCTGCTGTTCAGCAGGCCGTGCCGCCGGAGAGACACTTTCTCTGGATGGACCTGTCGCAGCCGGACAGGGCGCTGACGATTCTGATCGTCGCATCTATGTGGCTGACGCAAAGGATGACTACCATGCCTTCGACGGACCCCAAGCAGCAACAGATGAACAAGATGATGCAGTGGATGATGCCCCTGATGATGGGGTTCATTTTCTTGAACTTCCCCAGTGGATTAGCACTATACATTGTGGTGATGAACGTTTTCCGAATGGCGGTGCAGTATTTTGTGATGGGTGGCTGGGGCGGTCTGGCGACTTTGTTGCCTGCCAGGGTTCCGTTTGGAAACCAGAAAGCCAAAGGATGGACTCCACCAGGCAAGGGATGGACTCCTTCAGACAAAACTGTGAAGGAAATTGAAACTACCGCCAGGAAATCCATGATAACCACCACGGCAGGGGAAGGCACCAAAGATGGAAGCTCTCGAAGTAAGCGCAAAAACCGTAGAAGAAGCCGTCGGACTCGCTCTTAATGAGCTGAACCTCACCCGCTCTGAGGTAGAGATAGAGGTATTGCAGGAAGGAAAGACGGGCATACTGGGATGGCGAGGGGAAGATGCAAGGGTAAGGGTAACGCCGCTGCCATCTCCTGAAGAGGGTGGCAACGTCGCCGCCATCGCCAGGGAAGTGGTAGAAAAACTTCTCTCCCTGGTGGAGGTAGACGCCACCGTGCAGGTATCCGGCGGGGAGGATGATCAGTCGCCCTTAAGTATAGATGTCTCTAATGGCGATCTGGGAGTTCTCATTGGTCGCCGCGGCCAGACTCTCGCGTCGCTGCAGTACATGGTAAACATCATCATCGGGCGGAAACTCAAGAGCGGTGTTCGCGTCATCGTCGATGTCGCCGGATACAGAAAGCGGCGTGATGAGGAGCTCCAAAACATGACTCTCCGTGTGGCGGAATTAGTCAAATCAACCAGGCGATCCATAACCTTGGAACCCATGCCGGCTATGGAGCGACGCGTGGTGCACCTTGCACTGAGGGATGACCCCGATCTCGCCACTCAGAGCGTGGGCTTCGGCGATAGTCGAAAAGTGGTCATCTACCCCAAGAGACAGAGGGAACAGTACTGAGTTTAGAGGCCATCGAAACTCACCATAATATATCCATGTTCGACTCAGTATCCAGCAAGCCGGATTTCCCCATACTAGAGGAGCGAATTCTGGCATTCTGGCGAGAGCAGCGCATCTTCCAGAAGAGCATCGAGCAGCGCCGGGATTCCCCCCTGTTTACGTTCTATGAGGGGCCGCCGACGGTCAATGCCAGCCCCGGAATTCACCACGTGCTTTCACGGGTATTCAAGGATATCTTTCCCCGCTACAAAGCAATGAAGGGTTATTGGACTCCCCGCAAGGCCGGCTGGGATACCCACGGGCTGCCGGTGGAGCTGGGAGTTGAGGAGGAGCTTGGATTCTCCTCGAAGACGCAGATCGAGGCTTACGGAATAGAGAGGTTCAACCAGAAGTGTCGAAGAAGCGTCTCACAGCACATTAAGGAATGGGAAAACTTGACCGAGCGCATCGGCTTCTGGATCGACATGGATCATCCCTACGTGACCTTCGATAACGACTATATCGAGTCCTGCTGGTGGCTGATAAAACAACTCTGGGACAAAGGCCTCATCTATCAAGGGTATAAAGTAACTCCACATTGCCCCCGCTGCGGCACATCGCTGAGTTCTCATGAAGTCGCCCTCGGTTACAAGGACACCGAAGACCCGTCGGTTTACGTAAAATTTCAACTGGTCTCCCGCTCGCCGGATGGTGATCATCCTGATGTTTACCGCCGGCTTTGCACCCCGAAGGGTGCGGTCTATTTCCTGGCATGGACTACAACACCGTGGACTTTGCCGGGGAATACCGCTTTAGCGGTGGCTCCGGATGCTGAATACGCCGTGGTAGAATGTCCCGCAAGTGAGGAACGGCTCATCCTGGCTGAGGCTTTGGTGGAAAACGTCCTGAGGGATAATTATCGGGTAATTGACCGGGTGAGAGGAGATGAACTTGCCGGCCTCGAATATGAACCCCTGTTTCGGCCTTCTCATTTTGATGTCCCTGCGGAGCAGTTGGGGCATGATTGCGGTGGGGAATTACCCGAAACATACCCCGTCATCAGTGGCGACTTCGTTTCTCTGGAGGAGGGCACCGGAATTGTCCATATCGCCCCTGCCTTCGGGGAGGTTGACTACGAAGCGGGTATAACAAATAGACTGTATTTTGTCCAGCCTGTCGATACTCAGGGAAGATTCACCGGCAGCTATCCCTTCGCCGGTCTCTTCGTCAAGGATGCTGACAGGCGGATTATCAAAGATCTCAGGTCACGAGGGCAGCTCCACCGCGACGAAACGATCCGTCACACCTATCCTTTCTGCTGGCGCTGTGAGACGCCCCTTCTCTACTATGCCAAGCCCTCATGGTATATCAGAACCACCGCGGTGAAGGACAAACTCATCGCCGGCAATAAGGAGATCAACTGGTATCCGGAACACATCAAGCATGGCCGTTTTGGCGACTGGCTGGAAAACAACGTTGACTGGGCATTCTCCCGAGAAAGGTACTGGGGAACTCCGATTCCCATCTGGCGGTGCGAAGCCTGTGGCGAAACAGAGTGCATCGGCGGATTCGAGGAGCTTAAGAGCAAAACTGGGGTTAGCGGTATCAAAGATGAATCGGACTTCCATCGTCCGTATGCGGATGAGATAACCTTCACCTGCAAATGCGGCAAACCGATGCTCCGGGTCCCGGAGGTCATTGACTGCTGGTTTGATTCCGGGGCAATGCCTTTTGCCCAATGGCATTATCCCTTCGAGAACCAGAACCTGCGCTCCGACGGGCGTTTTCCGGCGGATTTCATTTGCGAGGCGGTGGATCAAACACGAGGCTGGTTCTACAGCCTTCACGCTCTCGCGGTATGCCTTTTCGACCAACCATGTTTCAGGAACGTGATCTGCCTCGGTCACATCCTTGATGGCGAAGGCGAGAAGATGAGCAAGTCCAAGGGAAACGTAGTCGAACCCTGGCAGGTGATTCAGAGTCACGGTGCGGATGCCTTGCGCTGGTACCTGATCACCTCCTCACCTCCCGGTAACGTGCGCCGCTTCTCGAACGAAGCCATCGTGGAGAGTATGCGTCGTTTCCTCCTGAGGCTCTGGAATACCTATTCTTTCTTTGTCACCTATGCCAATATCGACAGATTCGACCCCCGAGAATCCCTGGAGCGCCGATCTGAACTGGATCGCTGGATCATCTCGGAGTTGAATCAGCTCACCGACGAGGTCAGTCAGGCCATGGATCGGTACGATGCTACCGGCGCCGGCAGGAAGATCGAGGGCTTCGTGGATGACCTCTCGAACTGGTATATCAGGAGAAGCCGCCGTCGCTTCTGGAAGAGCGAGAACGACGCCGATAAACAAGCGGCTCACCTGACACTGTACGAATGTCTGACTACCCTGGCCGGTCTGTTGGCCCCACTTACGCCGTTTGTTGCCGAGGAGATGTATCAGAACCTGGTCTGCTCTCGTTATCCTGAGGCTCCCCAGAGCGTGCATCTGCTCGATTTCCCCACGGCCGATCGAGCTAAGATCGATGCCGGACTATCCGCCGATACCAAACTGGTGATGAAGGTGGCTCATATGGGCCGCGCTGCTCGCAGCAGGGCGGGCATCAAGGTGCGCCAGCCATTGAGCAAAGCGGTAGTCAAGGTCAAAGCGGAGGCCGAAGGTGAGGGCCTGAGAAGGCTGGAGCATCAGATTCTCGATGAACTGAACGTGAAAGCTCTGAGGGTGATAACTGATGAAGGTGAGCTGGTGGACTTCGAAATCAAGCCTAATCTGACCTTGCTTGGCCCCAGGTACGGCAGGGAGCTTCCCAGGATAGCCGCCGCTCTGGCGGAACTCGACCCCCGGGAGGTGGTTTCCCAAGCGAGAGCCGGCGGCAAGGTTCAGGTAGCGGGCTTCAGTTTGCTCCCTGAGGACATACTCATCTCCACCAGGGCCAGGCCGGGATACGCCATCGCCGATGATGGCGGATATATAGTGGGAGTGACTACCGAGATTTCGCCTGATCTGGCGGAGGAGGGCCTGGCGCGTGAGCTGGTTCACCGGCTGCAAACTATGCGGCGCTCCGCGGAATTCGACATCGCTGATTATATCCAGACCTACTATCAGGGTGGGGCAACCATGCAGCAGGTGATGAAAAAGTTTGCCTCCTATATCAAACAGGAGACCCTGTCAAGAGAGCTGACTGAGGGCGCCCCTCCCGATGGAGTCTACCTGGAACAACATAAGATTGACGGCAATGAGGTGGTCCTGGCGGTGAAGAGGCTGTAAGGTGAAGTTGTAATCCATATGCTTATAGGTATCGTAATTCACTACACAGGTAGTTCCACTTATAGAAAACACCCAATGCATTCTCCTGTGCCAGCCGTGAGGCCAGCGGACTCCGAGCTACCCGGTAGAAGAATTGTTCCATCTTATCATGTGGTACACATGAAGCAATGATACGATCCAACTTAGGATGTGGTTTTCGCTGACAGGCTGCATCACTTAAGACCCCTAGAACGGATAAGTCGCCTCTCTCTTTGACTTCCTGAAGCAACCTCTGCTCGTCAATCTCATCTATATGGTGAATCAGCCAATCGAGCACCACCCATGTCAGTCTACCAGATTCACGGCAATGAGCTGTGCTTTCAGCCATCACCTCCTCTAGACTTCGGGTTGACGATGTTGTGTCCACCTCATCCACTAACACCGCTCCCCCTAGTTGATGCCATCCTTGAAACAGATGATCTAGTCTATCTTCCATCCTTGCTCCTCCAGGAAATACTGCATCTTCTGAGCCCAATCCAGCCGAAAGCTGCTTACGTGATGTACTGTCCTTATTAGCACTTGTCGCTCACCATCTGACATCTGAGGCAACAAAAGGTCCAAATCCTCCAAGTCCTGTTCGCGCAAAGCCACAATTTTCATCGCAGCCTGCTCTGGTCGCCCGAGAGCATAGAGACAAAGATTCTGAAACGTGAATGCTAATGGAACAAGACGATGGTGGAAGTCGGGAGGAAGAATATCGGCAAATCCTTTCCCGGCATCACTCATCCAATCTTCAAGCAGATTACGCTCCCGGGCTACTGATTTGACACCTTGTCGCAATTCCGTCGGATCACCTCTAAGCAGAAGCACATCGATATCGCGCGTAGCACGACTAGCCCCAAAATATAAGACCATTGCCGCACCCCCGATCAGCACTATGTCTATCGGAGACGACAACTTCTTATCCAATGCTTGTAAGGCTTCTATCAACTCGCGTTTATCCATCGTATGTCATAAAAACGCGGCCTTCCAGCAGTCTCAAATATCCCTGAATTCGTTGGGCGATGTGTATTCTCCAGAGATTATCAGGCCTGCCCCCGGCCGCAGGCCCAGGGGCTCAAGGGTCACAGTTGCGTGAACCCCGCAACCTTGAACCGTGAACCCCAGAACCTTGAACCCGACTAGTTACGGCCTTTCCACTGTCAATTCCACCACGGCCTTTTCTTCCTCCTGGCCGCGCCAAAAGGTTATCTCGACCCGATCTCCAACCTGGTGACGCCATAGCGCTTTTATCAGTTGAGTTGCCTCGGTGACCTCCTCGCCTTCAAAGTGAGTGATTACATCCCCTTCTCTCATGCCGGCTTTGGCTGCTGGGCTGCCGTCCACCAGCCGTACCACCAGCACCCCGCTTGTCCTGACCAAACGATGTTCAGCAGCTACTACAGGGGTTACCGTCGACAACAAAACTCCCAGCCAGGGACGAATCACCCGGTGAGGAGGAGCAATCAATGATTGAGATACTGGCTGAGCGGTGCTGGTGCTTATGGCAAAGCCAATGTTCTCGGCCCCACCGATGAGCACCGTATTGATGCCCACCACCTGTCCGCGGAGATCCACGAGCGGCCCTCCGCTGTTCCCAGGGTTGATGGCGGCATCGGTCTGGATCACATCGTAGAAGGTAACCTCTCCCACAGTAAAGGAGCGCTCAGTATTGCTCACCACCCCCAGGGTTACTGTCGGACCTCCCTCAAGACCCAGTGGGTTACCGATGGCTATCACCAGATTCCCGGGACGCAACTGTGTGGCATCCCCGAATGGGGCAGTGGGCAGGTTACGGCCTTCAATATTGATAACAGCAAGGTCAGTGAGAGGATCTGTCCCCGTGAGGGCTGCCTCGAGAGTTCTTCCGTCATGGAGAGTCACCTCCAGCCTATCGGCACCCTCCACGACATGGTTATTGGTCAGTATGTAGCCGTCCGGGCTGATTATTACCCCTGATCCGGTGCCAATATGCATACTCGGGTTTCCGAAGAGGTCGACTATAGTTCTGTGAGCCGAAATGAAAACCACCCCCGGCATAACTTGCTCCACCACATCAGCGATGGCATTAGATAGAGCAATGGCGCCGGCGCCATTGCTCGCGGGGGCGGTGGCTTGCTCCCGCGGAGCGATACATGCCGTAACGGCGAGCATCAACAGCAGTGCCAGGACTGCTACAGAGAAAAAATAGCGATGTCTGATCATTTCCCCTTCTCCTCAAAGTCTGCGATTTGACCTTACCTGACCTTACTCAGTTGTGACGGTGAAGGCTGCTGGCACCATCAACAGCGAGGTGGTCGAGTGAGTGGCGACGATTGTTGGTCCGGCGGCGGCCTTTCCATGTGGAGAATTCAATAGCAGACCGCCGCGACTTCGAATACACCGAGGTGAGCTTGGCACAGAACAGCACAATAACGGCCGAGATATAGGTCCAGATGAGTAAGGCTATTATCGTGCCCACCGGGCCGTAGATCAGATTGTAGTGGGCGAAGTCGGTGGCGTACCAGACGAATATCTGCTTGGCGGCCTCAAATCCCACAGCAGCCAGCAATGCCCCGCCCCAGACATCCCTCCATCGCACCCGGGTATAAGGGACAAATTTATATAGCAAGAGGAAGGTCACAAATGCCAGACCGATGCTTAACAGCATTAGACTCGCCTGCCAGAAGACCGCCCCATTCAAGAATTCGATGTCCAGAACTGCGGCGTTGAACCTCCGGATGACGCTCAGGGCAGCGGTGATGCCGATGGATGTCAACAACAGCAAACCCACACCCAATGTCATAGCCAGCTCCATTGCCCTTTCAACAAAGAAGGGGCGAGGCTTCTTTATTCCCCAGGCAATGTTGAGGGACTTTCGTATCACATTGAAGACGGCGGAGCCACCCCACAGCAAGCCGATCGTGGCGATAACACCAATGGTGCCCCGTGCCCTAACCACCCCCTGAATAGAGCTGGTGATGAACTCACTGGATACCGGTAGGAAATCACCAATTGCCTGGATCACCTTGGTCTCGCTTTCGGGGGATCCTGATATGAACCCGAGCACCGAGGTGAAAGCCAGAGAAAGAGGGAAGATGCAGAAAAACATGTAGTAGGAAATGGACGCCGACAGATGAAGACAGTTGTCGGTTAAGAACTCCTTTACTGCAGTATGCAAGATAGCAATCACTTCCTTGCTTTTCGCTGCTATGCGGTGTCTTCTATCTCGAGATAAATACGTCTTCATCTTGTGGTGCTATCCTTCTATGCCTGATGGCAAAGCCCTTCCTGGGGAATGCGGGCTTTTCGCGACCATATACCATATACAGTTAATTTTGACACCTTTTTAGGCGCTTGTCAAGATGCGCCTGATAACTTTGGACGAATGAGGGTACTTTACAATAACATAAGCGTTATGCTAGAATGGTAAACGCCCGAAACACCTCGCATACTATAACACAATGCGAGAAGGGAGCTAACCATGAAGAGCGTAATCGAAGGCTTTCTAAACTTCCTCTCCGTAGAAAAGGGTTTCTCTCAAAACACCGTCGTTGCTTACCGCAATGATCTGACCCAGTTTGCCGCTTTTGTCATGGCGCAACTGGCCGAACGAGGCTTAATGCCTGATGATTGGACGTCTGCCGATCGAGATATGCTCCTGTCCTTTATCTTGAGGCTCATGGAGAGGGAATATGCCCCGGCCACTGTCGCTCGGAAGATTGCCGCAGTGAAATCGTTCTTCGATTTTCTGGTCCGGGAGGGGATCGTTGCAAGGGACCCGGCGGAGAATCTCGGCAGCACCAGGTTAGCCAAACCCCTGCCCAAGACTATCTCCATCTCCCAGGTTGAAGAGCTTCTCTCTCAGCCCACTCAACACTCAACCCCGGAGGCCAAAAGGGACAAAGCTATGCTGGAACTTCTCTATGCCACCGGCATGCGGGTGAGTGAGATCGTATCATTAAACGTGAACGACCTCAATCTGGATGATGGCTTCGTACGCTGCTTCGGCAAGGGATCAAAGGAGCGGATAATCCCTATCCACGAGCAAGCAATCAAGGATCTGATGACCTATATCCATGAGGCCCGACCCCGGATAACCTCTGATCAAGAGGAGGCGTTGTTCGTGAACCGCCACGGCCGGCGGCTCACCCGACAGGGCTTCTGGTTCATCCTGAAAAACTATGCTCAAGCGCTGGGGATCGAAGACTTGATTACCCCACATACCCTCCGTCACAGCATAGCCACCCACTTGCTTCATAGCGGGAAGATGAACCTGCGAGAGCTTCAGGAGTTCCTCGGACATGCCAACATCTCCACCACCCAGATATATACCCATCTTACCAGTGAGCATGTCCGGCAAGTCTACGAAAGCTCCCATCCGCGGGCAAGATAGACGGGGTTAATATCACCCTTGGGGAGACACCCGCGGACGAGGTTAAAGAAATGGAGAGACGTTTGCCAATCTTTATCGGAATCATCGGCGGGGCGAGATGCTCCTCGAAGATAGCTGAGATTGCGGCTGAAACCGGACGTGAGCTGGCCAGGCGCGGTGCTATCCTGATATGCGGGGGGCTGGGTGGGGTAATGGAGGCTGCCTGCCGGGGAGCCAGCCAAGCCGGGGGCAGAACCGTCGGTATCCTGCCCGGGGACGACCCCGCTTCGGCAAATGCCTATGTGGATACCCCAATCGCCACCGGAATGGGGGAGGCGCGCAATGTCATCATTATAAAATCGGTGCAGGCCGTAATCGCCATTGACGGTGAGTTTGGAACCCTCTCGGAGATCGGCCATGCGTTGCGGAGAGGCATTCCGGTGATCGGACTGAACACCTGGTCTTTGTCGAGAGATGACAAGAGGGTGGATTCGATAATTCTCGCTGAGAACCCCATTGATGCGGTGGAAAAGGCTTTTGCCGCATCCGAAGTAAAACCAGGGAGGACACCATGAAGATCGAGAAAATCAAAGCAATAGAGATTCTGGACTCGCGTGGCAACCCGACCGTGGAGGTAGAAGTCCTGCTCGGTGATGGAACCGTGGGACAGGCGGCGGTGCCCTCCGGGGCGAGCACCGGAACCCACGAGGCCATGGAACTTCGAGATGGCGATAAGAGCCGGTTCGGGGGTAAAGGCGTCTTGAAGGCGGTAGAGAATGTCAACCAGAGGATCGCCCCCGAATTGTCCGGGATGTCCGCCCTGGAGCAAGAGGCTATCGACCGGAAAATGATCGAGCTCGACGGCACACCAGCTAAGTCAAATCTGGGAGCTAACTCCATCCTGGGCGTTTCGCTGGCGGTGGCCCACGCGGCAGCGAGGTTCCAAAGGGTTCCCTTGTATCGTTATCTCGGCGGTGAAAACGCTAATCTTCTGCCCGTGCCCCTGATGAATATCCTTAACGGGGGGAAGCATGCCCTCGATTCCGTTGACTTCCAGGAGTTTATGGTCGTGCCGGCAGGGGCGGCAAGCTTCTCGGAGGCCCTTCGAATGGGCACGGAAATCTACCACTCGCTGAAGAAAATCCTGAAGGATAAAGGGCTGGCCACGGCGGGGGGGGATGAGGGGGGCTTCGCCCCGGCATTACCTTCGAATAAAGCCGCGGTAGAGGTGGTTCTCGATGCCATCGAGGCGGCCGGCTATAAGCCTGGCGATCAGTGCTTCATCGCCCTTGACCCGGCATCCAGCGAGTTCTACGACGATGGCCAATACGATCTTGTGAGGGAAGGACGAAAACTCACCAGCGCCGATCTTGTCGATTATTATGCCGCACTGGTCTCCGGCTATCCCATCATCAGCATCGAAGATGGCCTTGCCGAGGACGACTGGCAAGGGTGGCAATTGCTCAACGAAAAGATAGGTCGGAGAGTGCAACTGGTGGGCGATGACCTCTATGTCACCAGCATAGAGAGGATCGCCAAAGGTATCTCCTTGAGGTCAAGCAACTCGGTACTGATAAAGCTGAATCAGATCGGGACCCTGAGCGAGACCAGGGCTGCTATCGAGATGGCAAGGAAAGCGGGATGGACCGCGGTGATAAGTCACCGCTCCGGCGAGACTGAAGACACGACCATTAGCGATCTCTGTGTCGGTCTGGGCACGGGACAGATTAAGGCGGGCGCGCCCTGTCGCTCCGAGCGAGTCGCCAAGTACAATCGACTCCTGCGCATCGAGGGGGAACTAGGGGATAGGGCCAGATATGCCGGCCTGTCCGCATTTCCTATCCACGGAGAATAATGAAACCATCGCCCGGTCTAACCTTGAACCTTGAACCCCGAAACGAGATGACTCACACTGCGGCTATCCCCCCGGCCACAATGGTCATCATCACCTTACCCCTCAGCGTCATTCCCGCCAGCGGCGTATTCTTGCCGCGTGAAGCGAACCTGTCGGGATCGACCGTCCATCTGGCGTTCGGATCGAAGATGGTGATGTCTGCTGTCGAGCCTATCTTCAGGCTTCCCGAGAGTCCTGAGATTCCTATGATTTGCGCCGGCTGACAGGTCAATCTTGAGATCAATGTTACCAGATCGATCTCCCTCCGGTGTACCAGGGACATCAGGCTTCCCAGAGCTGTCTCCAACCCACTGATGCCGAAGGCGGCCTGATCGAAACTTCGTGCCTTATCTGCTTCCGTGTGGGGTGCATGGTCGGTGGCGATGACGTCGATGACGCCTTCACGGAGCGCCTCAACCAGAGCATTTCTATCTCTCTCGGTCCGCAGAGGTGGACTGACCTTGGCGTGTGTTCCGCGGGTAATGACCATGTTCTCGGTTAGAGTCAGGTGGTGCGGGGTGACCTCCGTGGTAACGTTGATGCCCCGGGCCTTGGCCTTGCGGATCAGGTCTACCGCACCGGCGGTGCTTACATGGGCGATGTGAAGCCGGCCGCCGGTTAATCCTGCCAATGCTATATCGCGCGCTATCATACCTTCTTCAGCGGCAGCGGGTATCCCTTTGTAACCGATCCTGGATGCGATCACGCCATCGTTCATCGATCCATTTGCGGTCAG
>JALPXT010000040.1 GCA_023271485.1 Dehalococcoidia bacterium
GGTTTCAGGGGGAGAATCCCCCTGATGATCTTGCGCTGGAGTGAGTTCGGCATGAATCGAGATATGGACACCAATCGAGCAAAGTTATTCCGTCGCCTCCGTCAAGAGATCAGGGACGAGAGGGTGATCGATGCAATGGAGCATGTCCCCAGGGAACTCTTTGTGCCACCCACCAGCCGGCACCTGGCCTACGAAGACACACCCCTGCCTATCGAGATGGGACAAAGCATCTCCCAACCATTCATCGTTGCCCTAATGACCGAGGCGTTGGAACTCAAGGGAACGGAGCGAGTGCTGGAAGTGGGGACTGGCAGCGGCTATCAGGCGGCCATATTGGCGGAGCTCGCACAGTGGGTGATCAGCGTTGAACGTCATCCAGCGCTTGTCCAGGCAGCCAGGCAAATCCTTAACCGGCTGAGTTACAAGAATATCGAAATTCACCTTGCGGAAGAAAACCTCGGATGGAGAGCGGCAGCCCCCTACGACGGGATAATAGTGACCGCCGGGGCTCCCCGGGTGCCTCAGGAACTGCTGGATCAACTGGCTGAGGCGGGGCGACTGGTGATCCCGGTGGGGTCCCGTTACGAGCAACAACTGCTGAAGGTAACCAGGCAAGGCGGCCGAACGACAACGCAGGATTTAGGGGGCTGCCGGTTTGTGCCACTGATAGCGGAAGGGGCCTGGGAAGATTGAAACATCCGGGAAAACTGTTGATTTACGAATGAGCTTCTGATAATATCATACTGGCACGGCGGGCCAGGACGAGAAACTCGGCTTTCGCATACGACAATGCCGGGAATGTGTTAAAACGGGAGCCGAGGAGGCTTTGCGATGGAGAAGATGATTAATAAAACCAGGCTATCTCTCATCCAGGGCGATATCACCAGACAGGAGACAGATGCTATCGTGAATGCGGCCAACTCCAGCCTCATGGGTGGGGGTGGGGTGGATGGAGCGATCCACCGCGCTGGAGGGCCCGCCATCCTGGAGAACTGCAAGAAGATCGTGGCTCAGAGGGGGCCTCTTCCCGCGGGGCAGGCAGTCATCACCACTGGCGGTAATCTTAAAGCCAGGCATGTGATCCATACCGTGGGACCGATCTGGCACGGGGGAAAGAGAGGAGAACCGGAAACCCTGGCCGGCGCTTATCGCGAATGCCTCAAACTGGCGGTTGAAAACAGCCTCAAGAGCCTTTCCTTCCCCTCGATCAGCACCGGTGCCTATGGCTACCCACTCGATCAGGCGGCAAGGACAGCTCTGGGAACGGTGATCGACTTCCTCAAAGAGGACACCAGTCTTGAAGAAGTTCATTTCGTCCTCTTCAATTCGCAAGTGCTCGATGCCTATAGCAACGTATTGGAGGAACTCCAGCCCTGAACAGAGCGAGGTGATCCGTGGAGCAAGTTTATGAGTATATCGAAGCCAACTGGCTGGATGCCATTGATGACCTGAAGAGACTCTTGTCTCAACCCAGCATAAGCGCCCAGGGGACAGGAATACAAGAAGCCGCTGCTCTTACCGCCGGGCTGCTGCAGGAATACGGGGTGCCTTCCCGGATCCTCCCCACTCCGGGAGGACCGCCGGTGGTCTACGGCGAACTTGAGGGGGATTCGCCATTCACCCTTCTTTTCTACAACCACTACGACGTCCAGCCTCCGGAGCCGTTGGAGCTATGGAGCACCCCTCCCTTTGAACCGTCCATTGCCGATGGCAAGCTATACGCACGCGGCGTCTCGGATAACAAGGGTGATATCATCACCCGGCTGCTTGCCGTTAAGGCATTCTTGCGAGCCAGGGGGCGATTGCCGGTATCCATCAAGTTCTTGATCGAAGGCGAAGAGGAGGTCGGCAGCCCCCACCTTCCGGCATTTATTCGGGAAAACCAGGCGTTGCTCAAATCTGACGCCTGCCTCTGGGAGGGGGGTGGGGTGAACTGGGACGAGCGCCCAACGATCACCCTCGGACTCAAGGGCATCATCAACGTGGACCTCGAGGTGCGGGGTGCGGTGCGCGATGTCCACTCCTCACTGGCCGCCATCGTGCCCAACCCCGCCTGGCGACTGATCTGGGCCTTGAACTCGATCAAGGATGCGGACGAGAACATCCTTATCGCCGGCTTCTACGACGACGTCCGGCCCCCGACCCCTGAGGAGATCGAGGCCATCGAGGCCATCCCCTCAGAGGAAGAAGAAATGCGGGCGAATCTGGGAATAGAACGGTTTCTAAAGGGATTGAAAGGGGTGGGCTTGCAACTGCACAGCATTTTGGAACCGGCCTGCACCATCAATGGGATCATCTCTGGATACACCGGCGAAGGCTCCAAGACTGTGCTCCCTTGCTACGCCAGGGCGAAGCTAGATTTTCGCCTGGTACCCGACCAGCGGCCGGACGACATCATCGCCAAGCTGAGAAAACACCTCGAGAAGCATGGTTTCGCCGATGTGGTTCTATCCGCCGGGGAAGGGGAGAACCCTGCGCGCACTCCCCTCGATTCCCCCTTCGCCAGGGTGGTGAGCGATGCTGCAAGAGAGGTCTATGGCTCCGAGCCGATAATCAAGCCCGGCATGTCCGGCAGCGGCCCGATGTTTTCCTTCACCGACATCCTGGCCATTCCAGTGGCTTCGTCGGGGGTGTCCAATCCCGATTCCAGAGCCCATGCCCCCGATGAGAACATCCGGCTCGCCGATTTCATCCTGAGCGCAAAACACGTCGCTGCCATCCTGGATCGATGTAAAGTGAACCTATAACCCTATCCGGCCAGCCACCTCGCGCATACCCATGATGACATCGGCCACCAGATCCCGCAACTCCACCCCCAGAATAGCGGTTCCGCTTTCAATTATCGAGCGGTTCACACCGGCGGCAAACGATATCCTCGCCCATTTTGCGCGCCATGTAGCGCATCACACCCTCGACCGAATAAGCGTGCTTCAACAGGCTCTCGCTCTGGTTAAACTCCTTGAAAAGTGACAGTGCGTCATCGTATGTCGGTGTGTCTCCCTGCATTTTTCATCCCCTTGATGCGATTATAGACTTTCCCGCCTCGAATGGCAAGGCGAGATAGCAGCATGTTATAATAAATTGTATGAGAAACAAGAGACTTTTGATGCGCTATGGCGGGTTGATCTTGCTTGTTTTTCTGATAAGTGCTTCGCTGCCAGGATGTGCCCCTGCCGGCGATCCGCACAGCGTGCTCAGGCATCAACTGGGTCATCAACTGAGCCCCTACAGATTCAGTTTGACCCAGTGGGTAGTTATTGCCTTGATTGACCACCTCAGGCCATCCTTTGTCCTCAGAGATCCCCTCAGGGATTTAAGCCAGTCGGAAAGAGTAGCGAGAGTTGAGGAATATTTTGTCCTGGTAGAACAAGCAAGGCAGCGCCTGCGCCAAATCGAGCAGGAAGAGAATCAGGTGAGAGAGGGGATTCTTCAACGAGAGCTATCGAAAATTCAAGAAAGAAAGGCCGAACTTGAGAACAAAGTCGAGGAAATCCTACAGGATCAGGTGAGGGGAGCCTTGAGAGCGCAGGGAATCCACCACCCCTGGTTTGACACGCTTCCTCTCAGGATATTCTTCCCACCGGTCAACGTGGAGATTGATCCAGCACCCTATCTGATGGTGGTTTCACCGAGAGACAGGATAATACCCATATCTCAGATCATACTCAAACCAGAGATCAACTGGCAGATTGCTGCAGAGTTAGAAGATCAGATCGACGACAGATTCAATGTTTCTTCCCTGGTTACCGACCGGCTCAGCGGCTTAGCAACCTTTCCTATCATGATAGCCGACGACCGAGACCTCAGGGTTGCAATAAGAACGATTGCCGACGAGTGGACTCATCATTTCATGTTTTTTGTGCCCCTTGGCCGTGCCCTGGCCTTCGACTTCTACAATTTTGACTTAAGAACGGTCAATGAATCGATTGCCTGCATTGTTGCCGAAGAAATATCAGATATGGTTATCAAGAAATATTACGGCCACATTATAGATGAGCAAGAGATCAGAGCCCGAAATGAAAGGCGAGACAAATTCCATAGCGAACTGAGACAAATCATGGAGGTGGTTGAGGAATATCTTTCACGGGGCAAGATTGATGAGGCCGAGGAGTTTATGGAAGCCAGCCGCATTGATCTTGTTGAAAAGGGCTTTTACGTCCGGAAGTTAAATCAAGCCTTCTTTGCCCGTCGGGCTCCCTATCTTACAACCCCGGTGATGATAAACCCTCTGGCCGAGAGAGTCAAGGAGATTCGAGAAGAATCCCAGGACCTGGGGGAATTCCTGGGCAAGATGTCCAGGATCGATGAGCCGAGTGAACTAGAGAGCTCTGATACCTAAATCAATTATTTTTCCGTCTCTCGTTGACTTTTTGAGGGGGTACTCTATAATATAGACGTAACTGCTCAGGTGGATAGACTGAAGGTGGAAGGCTAATAGGGGCAAGCTCATCACGGGGATTCTCCCCCTGAAACCACCTAAAGCAGTCATGCCCTATGCTTCAAAGGTAATCGAAAGCGAGAGGGTTTTGAATATCTTGTTATGTGTTTTTACAAACAATCCTTGAGCATGGATGGAACTGAAGCTTTTAAGGAGATCCTTTGTCGGGCATAAATTTCCAGAGATCCTATCATTTGGGCCAAGAGTACGAAAACATCAAGAGCCGTGCGACCAAGATTGTGGGGAAATATCTTGAAGACTCAAACTTGATATCTTTCGATGACGTTGAAAAGCGAGTGACATTTACTTCCGAGCGACTTGTCCCAGTTAACCGCAGCAAAAGACCGCCTGTTATGCTCCTGTTCTCTAATCCTCATCCTCACTCCATTAAACAGGGCATGTTTCTATCGGCGAACATTAAAAACCGCGAAAACCTTTTCTGGCCCACCATGAGAAATGCTGGATGGTTTTCCATCCCAGAAGCAAAACGTAATCCGGAAGATCTTCGAGACATGTTCCTTCAGGTCAAATACCCCGGTCCATTCGAGCTGTATTTCTATTGCTACTATGTTTTTCCAACACGTTTGCCTGATGACATTCGCAGAATCTTCGGAAAAGGGGTATTCGACCAAATCATTAAACCGAACGCAAGGGATGAATTCAGAAGTGAGTTGAATAAAATAGATGCCAAGGCTGTAGTCACGTTCAACAAAGGTATATTCAATCTTGTTTCTGATGAAAAGATTAAACGTTATATTGCCCAGCTCAATAAGGGGGAGTTGGTTCAGGGCCGGATCAGAGTATTTGATAAAGACATTCCCATTTTCTTAACACACCCTACTGGGTGGCGCTATGATAAGGAATTCAAGACACTTCGCGAAACAAGCCTCAGGAAAATCAAAGCCGCTATCCTTAAAAGGGCTTAACTTGGCTACCAATGCAAACACATAACAAAGCAAATGCGGCCGACCGCTAACCGCTGCGGCTGATTTGCGATGTTAGATTGCTGAGCGAAACATCACTCAGACGAGACGGTTTTGAATACGAAGTTCAGAAGAGGAGGTGGGAATATGGGCATGACACACGTGACTGTCATCGTCCGGAATCCAGCGGAACCAGAACGCACCTGGGAAGGTCTGTTCCTCGTAGATACCGGCGCGGTGGATTGTGTTGTTCCCGGGAAACATCTGAGAGAGATCGGGCTGAAGCCTAAAGCCCAAAGGACATATGAACTCGCCGATGGAAGCAAGGTAAAGATGCACATCACCACCGGGGAGATCGAATTCATGGGAGACCTCGTTGGCTCCACGATTATCTTTGGTGCTGACGACGCGGAGCCTATACTCGGCGTGACCGCTCTGGAATCGGTTGGAATCGAGGTGGACCCCCGAACGCAAAGGCTAAAGCGCCTGCCGGCAGCCCGATTGAAATGATTACCCCAGAGAGGAAGTGGTAATGTAACAAAGCGTTGCAGCCGATGCGCTATGACGCGCCGCTGAACTCAGCCGTTAGGCCCGCCGCGCACGTCAATCGGAAGCTACTCAAAACTAAATTCTTTCTCAAAGCGGAAAGTTGTGTATAATCTGAGTATGGAAGTCTGCCTGTAATTGTTTGGAGGAGGGCCAAGATGAAGTGGCAAGAAATCCGCATCCACTATCCCCAACGATGGCTTTTAGTCGAAGCCATCCAGGCTCGTTCCGAGGCCAGGAAGCGCATTTTAGAGGAATTAGCAGTTGTTGGCACATTTTCCGACTCGGTCACTGCGCTAAAAAGTTATCAGCAACTTCACCATGAAGCCCCAGAGCGCGAATTGTACGTTTTTCATACAAGCCGCGAGACACTAGACGTCACTGAACGGAGATGGCTAGGCATCCGGGGGGCACAATGAAAATACGTCTGCGAGACACTTTGCCATACGTCACGGCGTCTCTTACCTATCAGGGACAACAACTGTCGTTCAGAAATGTTCTACTCGATACAGGCTCTGCCGGGGTAATTTTTTCGACGGAAAGAGTGTTGACTATCGGTTTGACATATGAACCGGATGATAGCGTTCACCGAATTCGCGGCGTTGGTGGCACAGAGTTTGTTTTCACCAAGCGACTTGACTGTCTCGCAGTGGGCGAGCTTCAAATCAATGATTTTCAAATTGAAGTTGGAGCGATGGATTACGGTTTCGACATAGATGGCATCATCGGGATGGATTTTCTCATCCAAGTTGGGGCTATTATCGATCTGGCAATATTAGAGATGTATCCAGCCTCAAAGTAATGGCGAGGGACACGGTTGACCCGGTGCGGCAGGTAGAGCGTGGCAGTCGCCTCGGTCTCGGTGGATTGGGGGGGGGCCGGCAGCCTGGGTCGGACTTGCGAAGGCCTCACAGGTTCTTTCGGCCTTCGAACTCGCCCGACGCTACCTGCTGAAGGAAACCGTCAAGATCACCATTGCTCAGGACGTCCTTCCCCTTGTTGCAGATATTGCCGGAAAACAGCAGGAGTATTTTATCTGTATATCACTGAATGGTGCGAATGAGGTTATTGAGAAACGTGTTGTCACTATTGGCCTTCTCGATAAGAGCCCGGTTCACCCGCGCGAGGTCTTCGCCGATGTCATTGCCGATCGCGCGGCCGCTGTGATCTTTGCGCACAACCATCCGTCCGGCGACTCCCAGCCCAGCGAAGCCGACCTTCGTATGCATGATCGGTTGACGGACGCCGGGAAGATACTCGGACTCCGTGTTCTGGACCATGTTATCGTCACCCGTAAAGGCTACTACAGTTTTCAGGAAGCCGGCCTGATAAAAGAGTGAAAAGATGATAGCGAAGACATTGATTGGCAATATAACAGCCCAACAAGGCGCTTCTTTCTTGACGGCCTTCTGCAAGCCGTTCTCGCTAACATGATGGCGGCGGATAACGCCCGTACGCGGGTCTTGGGACAGTTTGGAGGCGGAGAACACACACTGCCAGATCTATTCCCGATCGGCATTACGATACTTTCGTTCTAAAGAGACATAGCTCTCTTCGGTGCGAATGGAGTAGTGTTTGAGCCGGATGGCCTCTCGGACCTGGTCGAGGAGTTTCCTGGGCCGTCGTTGCATTATTCCCGTTCCTTTCTGAGAACTTGACGGGGATTGGGACTTGATGTATACTATGTGAAACAACGGTACAGCTTGGGGAGGTTCCCACGAGGCGCTTCCGCAGTTGCGTTATACAGCATCTCTCCGTATAATGCAGCCCCACAAGGGAGTTAGGCGGAGAGTTTCCGCCTAGTAATTGTTAGGCTAGGAGGATAAAATCGTGCCATATGTAAATATCAAAGTCACAAGAGAAGGTGTATCTGCTGAGCAGAAGGAACAGCTTATCCAAGGTGCTACTCAGCTACTCATAAGGTTACCACCAAGTTCGCAAATCCGAGGCGGCTCTGCCAATATCAGCACGGGATATGACCCATTCGGAGAGGAGGAATTATGAAAAACACAAATGAAAAGAAGGATCAGCTTCCAGAGGAGTTTTCTTCTTATGAAGAGGCCGGAAAATTCTGGGATACTCATGACTCCACTAACTACCTGGAATACATGACTCCCGTTGAAGTTGATGTACGTCTTGACAGGCGTCATTTTGAGATCGATGTAGACGAAGAAGTTATCAAAGCATTGGAAGAACGGGCTATTTCGGAGCATATCTCTGCCTCAAGATTAGCTAATGAGCTACTTAGAAGAGAACTGGTTACTCATTGATATCTCCAGGACAACTGTTTGAGTGGAGTTTTCTAGCCTAACCAATCGTTGCAGCGGACGGCGGGCAAGCCCGCCTCAGCTTAGCTCAATCGTTGGGACTCATTGATAGAATATTCAACATATTGACTGCAAAGGTCTCTTTTGTCGTCTTTTATAAAATTGGAGGTTACTATTATGAAAGAAGAACAATTGCTTGAACGAATCGTATTGAACCCAAAAGTCATGGTAGGTAAGCCTGTCATACAGGGAACTCGTTTAACTGTCGATTTCATTCTTAATCTTTTGGCGCACGGAGCTACAGAGAATGAGATTTTGAATGAATATAAAGGCCTCACCATTGAAGACATACATGCTTGCTTCCTTTTCGCCACCAAGTCCCTCAAGAACACTGAATTTATGCCGCTAATGGTGGAACATTCCTAATGCGATTCCTCGTGGATGAATGTACAGGCCCAGATGTTGCAGAGTGGTTGTTCGATCAAAAGCACGAAGTATTTTCGGTTTTTGAAGAGGCAAGAGGAATGGATGATGATGACATAATCTTGAAGGCACTTGAAGAAAATTGGATTTTGATCACAAACGATAAGGATTTCGGAGATAAAGTATATCGAGATGGCCGACTTCACAGGGGTGTCATCTTACTTCGCCTTGAAGATGAACGTTCTCCATCAAAAATTCAGGTACTATCCCGCCTTCTCAGGACATACCCAGATCGACTGTCAAACACATTTGTCGTAGTCACGGAAAAGCAAATTCGTTTTGCCAGAAGGTAGATTAAAAGGAGACGTCCCAACCAGTCAGTGCACCCAACCGGAAAATCAGGGGCGTTTTTCGCATTAACGTTATTTTGCATAAAACCTCGCATCTGCCAATTTCATCTTGGCTTTTCCGGCTGGTGACTTCCACGTTCTGCTCTAACAAAATATGCTGGAGAATTATATCATCAAGCGTAAGCTGCTATAGAAACTACTTTCTGGATCTAGAAATATCAGGTTTTCGGAGGCGGCCAGTGTCGCCGAAGCCTTTGGGTTCAAGCTGGATCGAATAAATGGTAGTCAGCACATATACGTTCCCCCGACGTTCCGGAGCTTGTGAATCTTCAAGAAGTCAAAGGGAAGGCCAAACCGTACCAAATACGCCAGTTATTGAAGATATTTGAAGTTTTTATCAAGTTTTGTGTTTAATCTCCTTTTACAAAGGACCGATTACCCTGCCCACTGGTGATGGCGGGCATTAGGTGTAGAAAAGGAAGAGAGGTGAATCATGACAAGATTGCTGGAGAAAGCATTTAAGGATGCTTCAAAGCTTCCAGACATTGAGCAAAATGCGTTGGCAAAGTGGCTGTTGAAAGAACTTGAAGCTGAAAGGAAATGGGACCGAGCGTTTGCTGGATCTGAAGACATACTTAGCCAACTTGCCGATGAGGCGATTGAGGCTCATAGGCAAGGGAAGACCACATCATTGGATATTGACAAGCTATGAAATCAACAACGACAGATCGTTTTCGGAAATGCTATGCCGAATTACCTGCAGCGACCAAGAAGCAGGCGAAACAGGCATATAAGCTATTTGTTCGTGATCCATACTATCCAAGTCTGCATTTTAAGCGGGTACATTCAACCGGTCCAATATTCTCAGTTCGGATCACAAGACATTATCGTGCAGTTGGAGCGACGGATTACGGTTTCGACATAGATGGCATCATCGGGTTGGGAGCTGGACTTGTTGGGTTTTGAAATTCGCAGGGCACTTTCACCTGGCACAGGCCACAGCCGGTTACGCCCACATCATACTCCTTCAGCAAGTACCCAATATCATCACGTAGATACGCCTGGCACTTTATCTTGTCGTGACCGTTCTCGGTGATAGCCCCAGCGGGACAACGGGCAATACAGGCCTTACAGCTACCGTCTACATAGAATAGGCAGTTTGAATATGGGTTGTCGGCTGTCCTGGGGCTTGCTGTCATCACCAGGTCGGTAACCACACTGCCGCAACGGTGGGCGATACCGCGCTCGGTGATGAAGCCGTCGGAAAGGCTGAAGGTGCCGTGGCCGGCAGCATAGGCAACGTGCCGCTCCGACCAGTTTGAGTAAGCCCCCTTGTCATTAGTAGTATCAATCCTAAAATAGGGCTGTGACACCGGCGCCACTGCCAGATATCCCATCCCGGTGACAATCTCTACCACATGCTCCCGCAAGGCTTCATTGAACTTCTCGCCATGCCAGCGGGTGTAAGCCCAGAAACGCGCGGGAATAAGCGTCTCCCCGCGGTTAGATTTACGGGTCTTATCCGTGATGGGCAAAATCCAGCTTACCACGGAGAGGCGCTCCGGCATATCTTCGAGACTTCTTCTATAGGCTTTAGCCAGCGCTTCGCCGGGTGTGAGGTGGCTGGGGGCAATAACAGTCTTATATTCAGCGAAGATAGGGTCATCGCCATCGGGTAAACATCCATTTCCAAAACCACCGAGATATCAATCGCCAGGTATAACGCCCTCATAAGCCTAGGCTGCCTCACTGATGATAAAATATATCCTGGCTTTATCATCCGGCTGGCATACAGGAATCATAAGTCCATTGTAACACATATTGACTATAGGAGAGGGGTCTAGTGTTGCGCTTCAATGGAAGTCGGACTGCCGGCTTTGAGGGAGAATGAGAAACTCCCTCCTGAATAAGGTATAATAACCAAGGAGGAAGGGGTAACAGTGGGAGACATGGGGTCACCCCTTCCCAGAAAGGAGCTAGCAGGTAATGGAAAGAACTCTTGTACTGGTCAAACCAGATGCCGTGCAAAGAGGCCTGGCAGGGGAGATCATCTCCCGTCTTGAGCACCGTGGGCTGAAGATAGTGGCCATGAAGATGATTCAAATGGATGCAGCCCTGGCAAAACGACACTACGCCATTCACCGGGGCAAACCCTTCTTCGAGAAACTGGTTGCCTATATCACCTCTGCCCCGATCATCGCCGCCGTCTTTGAGGGGCCGCGAGCTGTGGATGTGGCTCGAAGAACAATGGGGGAGACCGACCCTGCCGGCGCTGCCGCCGGAACGATCAGGGGCGACCTGTCGGTGGAGATCGGGCGCAATCTGGTACATGGGTCGGATTCACCGGAGAACGCCGAAGACGAGATCGCGCTGTTCTTCTCGCCACAGGAAGCGATCTCTTATGATCGGGAGATCGATCGCTGGATCATAGAATCTTGACCACCGTGGCGCCCCGGTCCCACATTTTCTCCAGGGCATAAAACTCACGCTGTTGCGGGGAGAAAATGTGGACGATGATGTTGCCCAGATCCATGATGATCCATCCGGAGTTTATGCTTCCCTCCTGCCGGCGCGGAGAGATATGTTCTTCGGCTAGCACCTGGTCAATCTCATCGCAAATGGCCTGTAACTGGCGTTCGCTCTCGCCGTTGCAGATGACAAAGTAATCCGCAAAGCCGCAGACATCCCTCAGATCAAGCAGGTGAATATCAGAGGCCTGCTTATTCAAGGCGGCATCTACTATCTTCCGGGCTATTTCGGCAGTT
>JALPXT010000041.1 GCA_023271485.1 Dehalococcoidia bacterium
CTAACATCGTCTATTATAGTAGATAGATGTCGGAGGCGAAAGATGTTACGAGACCGGTATGAACCAATGGACATTTTCAAAATTGTGCCAGGACTTACCCTGGCCATGGAACCAGAGCTAGCACAGCTCGACAAATTGCTAGAAGACGATATTCTATTTCAAGAGGTCAAGGATGATCTGGCAAAGCGTTTCCCGCATACCCGGATTATCTCCAAAGGTAAAGTTCAGCGCCCTACAGAATTTGGCCGTGCCGTCTGGCTGGATGAAGTGGATGGTGGAATCATTAGCCGCTATGAGATATTGGATGGCAATCCTGGTGATGCCCAGCAAATAAAACCAAGTCTGGATCACCACATCTCGGTATTTCACAAACCACCGCAGTTGCTAACAGGGGATCGGGGTACTTACTCAGCGGACAATGAACGCTACGCCCAAAGCAAAGGAGTGAAATACACAGCCATCCCCAAGCCGGGCGCTAAGTCCCCTAATCGAGTGATTCATGAGAAACAATCCTGGTTCCGGCGCGGCCATAAATGGCGATCTGGAATCGAGGGGCGAATCAGCCTGCTTAAGCGTCGCCACAAGCTGGGACGTTGCCTCTACCACGGCGAAGATGGTATGGAACGCTGGGTAGGTTGGGGAGTGCTTGCCCATAACCTATGGGTGATAGCGAACAAAATGGCCAGCTAAATATCAGTTGTTTCAGTTGTTAAGGTACTTCCGGGATAGTGACTTCTTCCGGGATAGTGACTTGCACTGCTGCGGGGTTTTGCACCATAATCTAGTTAGATTGTGGAGCCTTGCTCAGCCATGCCCCAGGCTGTGCAATCACGAGTATATTGACCCGTAAAAGCTGCCATCACATTATATATCGACCTGTCTGGCTTCACCTCGCTTCTCACTTCATTGAATAGGGCATGCAAGGTAGTATGGGCATCATTCGAATCCCATGACATCCTGTCTTCCACCACGAAATTGATCTGAAATTGACTCTCAAACTCATTATCACCGGCTTCAATTATATTCCCTATAGCGATTCTCCAGTTAGCACCATGAACCATTATATACGCCTCATCAGCGACGGCATAGACCGAGACGCTTCGCCACGACGGGTTGCCCCCATAGCCTCCAATCGGTCCAATCAGGTCCGCTAATGATTCAAGGTATGATGCCGCGCTCCCTTGAGCAGCAATAAGGCCTTCCAATAACTCACGAACATCATCAATATCCGCATCCTCATCTTCAATATGTGTTAAAGTGTATAAAGCGATAAGTTTTAGAACATTTTCATTCAAATCAGCGAGTTCTCTTAACTCCTGGATGCGCTCTTCCACAAGATGGGGCTCGGTAACCAGACGCAGGAGAATAACATCATCTCCAGCAGCAAGGTGCTCTTTTAGAGATGGGACATACTGGCTTTCAGGACAAATATAGAGGTCATCCTCTTCGAAGTCCAGCGGTGGCAAGTCAAACGGGTCAATTCCAATAACCGGTGGTCCAAAGACAAGCTCAGGTTCCGGCAATTGCAGGATTCCCAATTCAATCAGTTTTTCTACATATTCATTATTATGTGCCACCAGAATTGTCCCTGCTGAGAGCAAAGAGGCGGCGGCACTAAAACCATAAACCACATCACCTAAATCAATCTCACCAACTACCACATCCTGATAGCGAATCAATCTCACTTTACCTTCTTGATTACGCAGGTACCCCTCAAAAAGGATACCTCCCTCAATTGACTTATGCACCAGAGAGGTCCCGTCAGCGGATTCGATTTTACATAGCCATCACCTCCCAGGTAAGGGTGAGCTCGGCCACTGGCATGTTGGCCTCTGTATATACAAGACGCTCGGAGCGGCCGATTCTGCTCACATACCGGGGCTCGATCAGAATCGCCTCTTCTTGCGCCAGTAGAGCAATCCTGCAATGCCCGCAATTGCCAGCCCGATAATGGCGCCCAGGAGTTTTTTGAACCTCATTGTCTTGTCCTATATCCTGCGTCGTTCCCTTAAAGCAGCAAATAGATCAGGCAGCCGGGTTCAACACGCGGCCAACAAAGAGTATTGCCCCAATCTCGATGTCACGAATCAAGAAGATGAACGGCCGGTCAATGGTGACCTCAACCGGCGGCAAGGGCACTGCTGTTGGCGCCATAACCACAGCGGTGGCTGCGGCCGCCTCTGTGCCCGCTTCATCTACCGAGACAAAGGCCTTGTGGATCACATCCTCGATGAACAGATCGCGGTTGCCTGTCATGCCCGAGAAATCCGCCTTCTCTGGCAGGAAGGCATCTGGCATACCCATCGCTGCCAGAGTTCTTCTCAAACTGAAACTTGAGTCGAATTCAAATCTGGGCATCGCCAGCTTGACTTGCCCGGGTTTTATTCGGCCAATAATTTCATCCACCTTCTGAGCATCCAGCGCCTTTTCAAATGCCTCAAATCGGCCGGCTTGAGGAAGGAGGATCACCATTGAGAGTTCACCGCCATCGTATAGCAGTTCAACAGCTTGATAACCATCCCCTTCGACAAGCCCGAACCGCTCCGTCTGTCTCATCATCGGCACGGTGACCTCCCCTCCGTCCAGCAGATGAAAGATGTCGTCCTCGGTGGCATCCTCTGGAAAGGGATACTGCCATGCCGCATTGAAATAGATGGCGTTGGTGAGGACAAGACGGGTGAGGACGTTAATCACACCCCGCGGAATCAGGTCTTCAATCCGGCCTTCCGTCTGCTCGCTTATCCAGTCGTTGATCGCTACCCGGGACTCTTCCGGTGCATTTGCGAAATCGAGGACCCTCAGCCCGGCACCGTAGTTCTCAGCCAGAACATCAAGGAACTCGGAAAGGAACCTGAACTCCTTCTGTCCCCAGATGGCATTGACGATATTCAGCCGGAAGCCCTCCCCATCCCTGCCCTGGGCACCTTCACCGCGGCGAGCAAGCTCCATGTCCAGCCTGTTAAACGCCTGATGCAGGTGATCCACAAGGTGAGTAAAACGGAGGGTATCGGCCATCTGCTGGGCGGTCTCACCGCGGGCACCGGCGTAGGTCATTGCCAGGGCCATTGAGATGCTGTAGGGGGAGTAGAAGAGATTGCCCTCCTCTTCTCTGAGTGTTTGATAAAGGTCGAAAGCGAAGGCGCTGTTTCCCTCAACCAGAGTTGTTATTTCGGCGTTACTCGCATCCGGCTGCGCCGCGTTGCCCGCTACTGTTGGGGATTGCCCAACTCCGAGAACGTGATATCCCGCACCAACGATAGCGATTACTATCATCAGACTGATGACTACCAACCAACCTTTCCTCATCGTCCTTTCTCCTTTCCTTTTTTGATTTTTCAGCGGAGTGAGCATCCTCAGATGCGAACAACCTGTCTCTCTTGCCGGCATCTGAGGATGCCGACTCCTCGGGATAATTCGCTTTGAGCGATTGCCCTTAACATAAGTATTTACGCCTCTCTATATATATATTAGACGCTTGGAACGACCGGTTCTGCTCACCCGTTGGGGCCTTTAGGGTTCCCGAGCTTGTTCTAGAGCCTCAATCGCCCGCTCGTAACCAGCCTCGGCTACAGCGATCGCCGTAAGCAGGGCGGCTCTGGCCGATTCCGGAACCACCGGCAGTAGATTGCGCAAGTCAGCCAGGTGAGCAGCCTCCTGCTGCTTGAGGGTTGCCCTGAACTGAATCCACCTTGCATCTCGTGCTCCCGCTCGGGTCAAACCTGTTAGAGTTATTCTCCCTGGCGGCCCAGCTGGACCTGCCGGCCCTTGTGGGCCTTCTGGTCCTATTTCACCGATGTCCTCTACACCTGCTACTGCTTGTGGTACTGCGTCATGCTTTTCTACTGCTGCGGTATCCGGGGTAGATAGAGGCGTCACCTCCCCAGGGGTCATCGCCAGCACTCTTTCAGCCGCAGCCAGGCTTTCTATCGTTGCCAGGTGATAATACAGTCGCTGAGTGACCCGTTCGATTTTGGCCGATCTATCTTCCCTCTCTGCCAGATAAACTATCTCCTCTACCCTCCTTGCCGCCAGCTCTCGGTGAATCTCCGCCCTGGCTATGCCCGGAGAGGTTTGTGCCAGCCACATCTCCTCAGCGGTGAGCCTCACTGGATGAAGAAGCTCTCCCGGCATGCTGTGGTAGGTTGCTACCGCCATGCCGCTGCCGGCAAGCAGCACGACAAGGATTATAGCCGCCGCTTTTTGCCATCGCTGCCGAAACACCCATCCCCAGAGCCTTCTTGCAGGCTTTGATTCCGTCATTGCCAGGTGAAACTGGTATCGGGCTCTCGCTTTGAATTCCGCTGAGGGCTCGATCGCTGAGGCCTTTCTTACATCCAGGGCTGTCCTCAGTAACGGTTCGAGCTCGGTTGACTGCTCCGGATGGCGCTCCAGACATTGCTCTACGGTCTCACCGTTTCTCAGTAACCGCTCCAGACATTCCTCAAGGACGTTACTGAACTCGCTATCCTTTCTCATTATCCCCTCCCTTTGATAGGATTCGGCGCAAGGCGATGATGCCACCGTGTTGCAGTGATTTCACCGCTCCCTCGCTCTTGCCCATTATACTTGCCACCTCGGCAATAGATAGCTCGGCGGAAAAACGAAGAGAAATTACCTCCTGTTGTGCCTCGGTCAATTGCCTGATGGCTGCTCTAAGTTGGTCAACATCCACTTCGTGTTTAACCAGCGGATGCGGGTTGCCCGAGCTGCTTACGGGGATTGGTGGCAACTCGCTGAGAGGAACAGTCGGCTGCCTGCTTTTCTTTCTCAGAGAGTCAATCACCTCGTTCCTGGCGATACGAAACAACCAGGCGGAGAAGGGTATACCCTTCCATTTGAAGCTCCGAATCGACCTTACCGCTTTCAAAAAGACCTCCTGGGTAATATCCTCTGCCTCCATCCTGTTGCCTACCCTCAGCGCTACGTAGCGAAAGATCCTGTCAAAATGGCTCTCATAAAGCTCGGCAAAGGCTTCTTGATCTCCCTGCTGCGCCCGGTGGACGAGGTTCTGTTCATCCTGCAACTGGTAACCTCCGCCGGCTTAAATCCGTAACGTGACACTGCCGGCATGTAAATTGTACTGCCTTGCAGGAGCCGGTGCAATATCCACACTTATTAAGCTGTGATGCTGACTGGCAGGTTCACTGCCAGCCAGCATTTACACGTCCCACAAACCTCGTAACCTGGTGGTCCCTGTACGTTACTTCTCCCAGACTCCCCAGCCGGGAAACTCACGTTGCACGCCTGATACTGGTGAAATAAAGACGTATCTTAACATATCGTTCTCGCCCCCAGGAGTCCGTGTATCTTTGCTCCAGATACCCCTCCTACCCATACTGGATCCCAAGCTGGACTACCGGAGTCTCCAGGTATTGGCACAACATGCCGCACTCGCGCCAATGAGTTGATTGCGGAGCTCCCAAAACGGGCCATACTGTACTCGCCCATACCTCACTACCTCCACCGAGAAGGTTACCCCACTCCTGCCTGCACTTATCCAGATTACCTCTCCTGGTTGTCCTGGTAGAGGGGCAGGGACATCTCCAGAAGCAAACACTGGACGCAGAGCCGGGTTGCTCGGAGAGCCGCCGATGAGTATGTAGGGGCGCACCCTCCCATCGCAAATTGCCACCCGCGCAGCATCCGCATACGCGATCACGCCTACGTTATCATGTACCTGTCCGGCTGCGTGTGGGGAAAGGGGCTGGTATATATCATGTTCACGGGGGTTATGGTTCCGCCCGGCCCTTTGTGACCCGTTATGATGTAATCCTCGTCGTACCATCACCATATCTTCCGCCGAACGGCAAAGCTTGCTGTTGAGTACCTCGCTGGGGCACCAGCGGGTGTAACTTTGACCGCACCAGGTATCTCCGCGAAGGGTTCGTTCCATGGTGCCTGCCACTGGGTAAGAGGTTGGAACGGGGGAACACCGCCCCTAAATATTACCGGCACATCCTTTATTCCAAAGAGGCTCTCCGCCTTCTCAGCTATGATCTTATAGATCTCTGCTGCTCTTGGCAGATGCTCTGGCTCTACCCTTATATAGATAGCTCCCCTGGACCAGTCTATCATTACCCAGGGGAAGTCGCAATGGCTAAACCTCTTACGTAGCTCCGGTGATGCCAGACACCATATCTTTCCCAATTTGTTAATGAATTCCCTCGTTTCCTGCGCAGTGGAGAACGAGGGAACCCTTCCGAATAGCGCAATAACGCCAGGATCACGCGCCATCTCCTCAAAACATATCAGCCTGAAAGGGGGTCGAGGCAGGCTGTCAAGGAATTCATCAAATTCCTCGAAGGTCATCCTCCACAGATCCACACCGGGGAATAATTCCCCAAACCTTTCCCTTACCTCATCGGGAGACATCCCCTTTGCCTCAGCGATCTGCCTCATTATTGCCTCTATTTCCCCCTCAGGACAGCCCACAATCTCCCACCAGTAAACGTCCTCAACGGGAGGATCAACCAGCGGTGGTTTGCAGGGCACAGGCTCAGGTATTTCAAACCCTTTCTTTAGGGCATAATACTTAATCAACCAGTGTACCCTTTCCTGCCCCTCGGGGCCTATCGATCTCCCTACCTCGTCCATCTCTTCTTGGCTCATCCGGGAAACATCTATCCCGAAGTAGCGGTCAAGCACCAGTATCACTATCTCTACTAGCTGCCTCTGTTCATAGGGATCCTCCTCCCACCAATAAGGGCCACCCCTATCCTCACCACCGGCAGCCACCATTCCAGCCACTGAGCCTATAACCAAAACTACAGCGGCCAGAAGCAAGGCAATTGTTCTTATTCGCTTCAGTTTCATTTTGGTTTACCTCCGTTTCTTATATTCTTGCCCACTTTTTGCGAGTGCGGACGAACTCCCAGCTTGTCTGGCCACATTTAGGTTATCGTCACTGGCTCTCATCTCCTTTATCACCAAGATTTGCTCCTCCATAATATATAACGATGCAGACGCCAAAAAGTTAGGTTCAGTATCCCATCTATTCTTGCCTCCGTTCCAGCCAATGCTCGATCATTTCTTCTTCTAATTCCTGCCGCTCATCCGGGGTTACTAACCCTCGCTCAAGCGCATAATTAAGGAGCTTGCCCATAAGCTCTGTTGCTTCCTCGACGTTTAATCCCTTAATGAACTCCTCCACTTCCCCGATGCGCATATTTAATAAGTCAACGTCGGGAAAGAGCTCCTGAGAGACGTGAACAAATATATCATGCATCTCCCTTGCCTCATCGGGGATTTGCTGTTCTCTCCAATAGCGGGTGTGGTGAGGCCGGGAGCCTCCGCCCTGAAAGTTGAGCGGAGCTTCGTTGCCAACTACGGCTCTAATAGCTGCGACGTACTCTGGCTTTACCCTGCCAGCAAGTTGAACCCCTATTATCTGATGCCTCCATGATGAGCTTGTCCCTGATACAGGAACCTCTATTATGCCCGGCGGAAGGTCCCATGGGCGTGAGAAAGTCTCCCAGATCTTATTCTGCCAGCCCCAAATCTCCTCCCTGGTAAACTCGGCCTGGAAGAAGTCGAATTCTATACCCTCAACGCCCTCGACTATTGCCCTTATGGATTCTTTGTACTCCTCTTTCACTTCCCTGAGCGCTACCGTGACGAGGACGACCCGAGTGATGCTTATACGGGGATCGGGGGCGCCAAAGTCCAGGACAAAATCTACCACCGGCACACCTTGGGCGGTCAAGTGAGGTAAAGCATCGGCCAGTTTTTCATAGGCCTCGCTTTTGGCGACCAAATGCGGTAAAGCATTAACCAGTTCGTCCCATGTGGGGGGACGACGGGGGCAGCCTGGGCCGGGACGCGAAGAGCTGCAAAATATTACCGGCACATCCTCGATTCCAAAGAGGCTCTCGGCCCTTTCGTCGATCCACCCATAGACTTGCTCTGCTCGAGGGAAATAAAAGTGATCAAGTTCGATGGTGATCGCCCCTCCAAAGACTCCAAGGCTTCTAACGAGGCGAAACCGGCGGGGAGCCCTGCAGAGCCTTAATTCCCACAATAAAGGAGCTAGCTCCGACAGCACCTTTTCCAATTTCTGGTTGAATTCGTCTAACTCCTGCTGGGTGGACAACTGAGGTACCCTCCCGAATGCTTCAATAATGTTGCGATTGTGTTTCACCTCCTCAAGACATAAGGGTCTGCAAGGAGGAGGAGGCAAACAGGGCAAGCTTTGGATAAAATCACTAAATTCCCGGGCAGTCATGCTCCACATATCCACACCGGGGAATAATTCTCCAAACCTTTCCCTTACCTCGTCGGGCCTCATTCTGAAATCTCTTAACCATGGCAACCTGAGGCTACAGGCTTTCCTTACCTCATTGGGAGTCATCTCCTCTATTGTGGCAACCCATTCCACAATCGTTGCCATCCACCCGCCATGGCGGTCTTCTGCTATTCTCCACCAGTAAAGGGGCTCAAATTCCTTCTCAAACCCATCAGTTATATGACCATCCATCATAGCAGCGAGATCAATACCGTAACCATAATCCGCCACCTGCTGATTACCATAGAAAGCGGCAAGTGCCCCGGCACCGAGCATGGCAATCACGAGTACCAGACTGATCACTAACCACCATTTTTTCATTTTCTTGGTCCTCCTTTTCTTCTCCCCTTTTTCCCTGGAGTCGACCTCTACTCGATTATCCTGTTATCCAGTCGAGAACTTAAACCTTGGTGAACGGATACCCATTTTGCTTGGTAGCGGGGGTTGGATTCGAACCAACGGCCTTCGGGTAATGAGCCCGACGAGCTTCCCCTGCTCCACCCCGCGAAGCAGGCGATATATCTACATTCCTCTTGCCAGGGAGCGACGATGGGGCTGTTGCCGCATGCCTGGATCATCATTTCGTGTAGGGATACCACCCCGGCAGTTCATGCATTACTCCCGAGACTGGTGAAAAGATGCCTATCCAACGGCGCACCTTGCAGTGACCCCAAGCGATTCCTTTTACTGTCACTCCAGCCCCTGGCCCGATTCCAAATAGCGGAGCACCACTGTCTCCCCCTTCTAGCCAAATACTTGCCTCAACTTGGTTTTCGAGAAACCCAAATGTAGCACTGTGTCTAGTCACACCTACCCTATATATCTGCCCGGAGACAGGGCCGCTTGTCCTTCCAAATATGCTGGCCGTCTCATGTTGCTTCGGGTCCCGCCAACCGAGTATGGGGAGTGTAAAGGCGAAGCCTGTGCGAACGTAGGGGATGACATCACCATCAGGGGTGGCCACCCGGGCTACGTCTGCGTGCCCACCGAAACTCCCAGTATCAGCAATCGTGCCAATCTGGTGTGGGGGTAGTGGTTGGTATAGCGGCGTATTTATTATTGGAACTAGATGACCAACCGTGGTGAGATCCTCGTCATCCGGCCAAAGGGGGATGGGATCCCGAACGGGGAAGCCTATTGTGGCGACGAAGCCGTCGCCTCTCGCCACCTGAGCTCCACCAGGTACAGGGCGAAAGCCCTGGTCAAGAGGGAGGGGTGTAGTTAGATGCTCCCGGGGATCCTTGAAGGTAGGCGGATTTGAAAGCTCCCTTGTTTCGGCTCCTTCCCCGCCAGTAAGCCGTTTTAGAGGTTCTACTGTCCAGGCTGCCTCTAGCACAAACACTGCGGGAACACCTTCGATGCCCACCGTCTCTGCCTTTGGAGCTATCATGTCATAAATCTTGGTGGCAATTGCTTTTGCCTCCTCAGGTGTCAGCTTGCCACAATCCAGTTGCACATGGATATAGCCCGCCCCGATAATACCGATCGAAGTAACCCCCAACTCCCTAAAGAGAAGAGGGTAAAGGGGTCTCATAAGCCTGCGTGCTTCGAGCAAGGCATCGAACCACCCGGTCGGGTCGTCGTACGTGCGGGTTCTCCCGAACACTGCGATGATATTAGAACCGGGATAGAACCGTTCCAGCCATTCCTCAACTCCTACCCTTCCCAGAGGAAAGCGCGGTGGGGCAAGAATGGCTTGATGTTCCTCTGGTGTCAATCTCATCACGTCAAGCTCTTCAGGGCGAGGCATGGGCAATTCAACTCCCTTCCAGTCAGCCAATTCCCAGTAGGAGCGGACCATCTCTGGAAGCTTCATCTTGGCCGTGCCAATTGCGGCGTCGCGGAGCTCAGGATCTATAAACTCCCACCAGTAGGTTGCATCAGGAGGAGGTATGAACTCCTCCTCCTCCTTAGGAGCGGGCATTCCGGGTATTTCAAATCCCTTCTCTGTGGCATACTGGGCAAAGAGACGCTCCGCCTTTTCTTGGTTTTCATGGCCTATCACATCCCACAATTCGTCGAGTTCTTGCGGACTCATAGCGGAGATATCAATCCCGAAGTAGCGGTCAAATATCAGGATTCCTACCTCCCTGGCTTGCTGCTGGTGATGGGGACTTATCGGTAGTGCCTCCCACCAATACCGAGCATCCCATCGGAACTCCTCATCCCTCTCTTCTCCACCCGCTGCCGCTATTCCAGCTACTGACCCTACTACCAGAATTACAGCGGCCAGAAGCAAGGCAATGGTTCTTATTCGCTTCAGTTTCATTTTGGTTTACCTCCGTTTCTTATATTCTTGCCCACTTTTTGCGAGTGCGGACGAACTCCCAGCTTGTCTGGCCACATTTAGGTTATCGTCACTGGCTTTCACCTCAGTTATTGCGGACCATGAATTACCCCTCTATATATATAACGAAAGAGACGCCAAAAAGTTAGGGCCAAACTTTCTTCAAGGGTAACTACACAGCCCTTAAGCAATATGGGGAAGAAAACCGCTGATGAACACCGATCCACGGAGATTGAAAAAACTACAGAGGCATATCTGTGTTTATCAGCATGCATCAGCGGTTCCTTTCTTAATTGCCTCCCTTTTATTTCAACCCCACCAGGTATGGGGCGATACCTGACATCGTAACCCGGTTGGGCAGGTGGCAATTCTGCCGTGCCTACTACCTCAGGAGATTGAACGGTGCCAGGAAGCACTCTGACCTTCGTGAGGTGAAATACAACCGGAACATCCTGGATACCAAGTCTCTCCGCCTTCTCAGATATGGCTACATAGATTTGAGGTGCAAGTGCCTGAGCCTCCTTCATTGTCAGTTCGTCCATATTGAGCCCTACCGAGAAGTAGCCACGATGGTCAACCCCAGTCATGATTATGTGTGGGCTACTCGCCCGCACAATGCGCATAGAAGAATGGTGAAGTCTACGCAATTCATCAAGCCATTGCTGTATATCAGCCTGGGTAGTATACGTTCGAGCCCTCCCATATACTGCAACAACATCCGGCACTGTCCTCATCTCGTCAATCGACCACAATCTAAGAGGAAGGGGGGGGAGGATTAAGAAGAAGCCTGTAATCCTCGGGTGTCAATGTCATCACATTGATTTCATCAGGACAAGGTAAGCAGACTTCCACTCCCCACTCCTCAG
>JALPXT010000042.1 GCA_023271485.1 Dehalococcoidia bacterium
TGATTTTGTCTTAATTCCCTCTATCTATTGCCTGGAGAAAAAAGTTTACAACTGCCCGAAATTCATCGGGTTGCCGGATTTGATAAGGGCGGCGATTCCGGAAGCGCTCTCCATTCTGGATCCGGATGTTGATCTGGATAAAGGGAAAGGCAGTTTCTATTTGACCCTTTACACCCTGGGGCATCGTTTTACTTCCAACCCATTGAGAATCAAGAGGGCTATCGGCAAGGCAGCAAAATCCCAGAAAGAATTTGAGAGACCCATATATAGTCAAGAGTCGAGAGTCGAGAGCCAAGAATCCGGGGGAGGGGGACTCCAGACTCCAGACTCCAGACTCCAGATTGCCGTCGTTTCCCACCCCTACCTCATTCACGATGAATATATCAACCATCGCCTGGTTGCCCACCTCGAGGGGATGGGAGCGAAAGTTCTATTCCCCGAAATGATAGAGAACGAGAAACTCCGAGCCTCTCTTTATCATATTACGGATCGTCCCTACTGGACTTGCGAAGACGAGATAATTGGAGCCGGCGCCTGTTTCATTGAAAACCAGGATGTCGACGGTGTAATCTCTCTCAATGCCTTTGGCTGCGGGCCCGACTCGGTGATGATAGACCTCGTCCAGAACTATGCCCGGAAATTTGGAAAACCATTCCTCCAAATCGTCCTCGATGAACATACCTCAGACACTGGCTTGCTCACCCGGCTGGAGGCCTTTCTGGATACGATTCGTCCGAGGAAGGGGAAGGTTTTGCGGCGTGACCCTCGAGGAGACTCTTCACAGACTGAGGGATACATAAGGACATTGGGCGTACCCTTTATTGGCGGGAGAATAGGAATATTCAAGAAACTCCTGAAGGAAAAATGCGATATTTCCTTGATTTCCCCCCCGGTAACTGCTAGAAGCATCGAACTGGGGGTCAAGCATTCTCCCGAGTGGGTTTGTTTCCCATTTAAGGTTATGCTCGGGACCTTCATTGAATGTCTGGATCAGGGGGCGGACACCTTACTCATAACAACCAGCTTTAATGCCTGCCGGATGGGACGCTATGCCAGGGTTCAGGAGCAAATTCTAGAAAATCTTGGCTATACCTCCAAATTCTTTAAGCTCCACGGCAAGGATAAGGGACTATCCGGGGTTGCCCGAGTAATCAAGAGATTTTCAAATAACGCTTCCTGGATAACGACTATTTTCCTCTTTCGATTTGGGGCAGCAAAACTAAGGGTTTTGGATACAATAGAAAGAGAGGTTCAGAGAATAAGGGCCCGGGAGAACGAGAAAGGAAGGGCGGATCAGGTCTTTGAAGAGGCAATTGATGCCATTGATGGGGCATGCACCTTTAAGGCTTTAGATGAGGTTTGCCGGCGATATTTGGAGAAACTAAGAGAGATTCCACAAGGCAAGGACTTAAACCCTCTAAGGATTGGCCTTGTCGGTGAGCTGTATGTTTTGATTGAGCCTTTCGCCAATATGAACCTGGAAAGAGAGCTGGGAAAGATGGGGGTGGAGGTCAGTAGAGTAAGAAGCACCTATCTCTCAGAATATACCAGGTTCTTGCGTTTTGACGTTCTGAACCAGGAGAAGCAGAAGTTAAGCAAGTTTACTGGAAAATACCTTAAACGTGATGTTGGGGGTCATGCCCTGGAATCCTTAGGGAAGAAGATCACCGGCGCTAACGAATATGATGGTCTGATTCACCTGATGCCCTTCGGCTGTCTGCCAGAGATAATCGCCCAGAATATTATGCTCAAAACGGAAGAGAAACTTCCCGTCTTAACCATCGCCTGCGACGAAAAATTGGGGGAGGCCGGCTTGATAACCAGACTGGAGGCCTTTGTCGACTTGCTCTGGAATCGGCGCAACAGCCATGAGAAAACTCTATCTCGGCATTGACGTAGGTTCAATTTCCAGCAACCTGGTTCTAATCGATGAAGAAGACCGGGTCCTATCCTCTCTTTATCTTAGAACCGAAGGAAATCCAATTGGGGCTATTCAGCGGGGGATCGAAGAATTAGAGCGTCACATGCCACCGGATGCCGAAATCCGGGGGGTGGGCACCACGGGCTCAGCTCGTTATTTAGCCGGAGTGATCACCGGGGCCGACCTGATAAAGAATGAAATCACCGCTCATGCCAGAGGAGCCTCTCATTTTGCTCCCGACGCAAGAACGGTGATTGAGATCGGAGGGCAAGATTCAAAGATCATCATTCTGGAAAACGGAGTAGTGGTGGATTTTGCTATGTCAACAATTTGTGCCGCCGGGACGGGAGGCTTCCTGGATGCTCAGGCTTTTAGATTAGGGATTCCGGTGGAACAATTCGGAGATCTTGCCTTGAAATCAAAAACCCCGACCAATATCGCCGGAAGATGCACTATTTTCGCTGAATCGGATATGATCCACAAGCAACAGATTGGTCATTCCACGGAAGATATCGTCAAGGGGTTATGTCATGCTCTGGTCAGGAATTATTTCTCTGCTGTGGCCAAAGGGAAGAAAATCTTGCCTCCGATTGTTTTCCAGGGTGGGGTTTCGGAAAACGTGGGGATGAGAAGAGCCTTTGAGGAGGCCCTAGGGGAGAAAATTGTTATCCCCAGGTATAATAAAGTAATCGGAGCATTTGGGGTAGCCTTACTGGTTAAAGAGCAGTCACCGCCAAGAACGAAATTTTTCGGCTTTCAGATCTCCGATAAGGACATCCGATGTACCGCCCTCGACTGCCAGGGATGCCCTAACCTATGTGAGGTGATCGAAGCCCGAATGGACGGAAAGGTAGCCGCTCGCTGGGGCGACCGCTGCGGCAAGTGGGCAAGCTTGAGGGATGAATCATGATCGAAAGATACTCCCGACCGGAGATGAAACGAGTCTGGTCAGAGAAGAATAAGTTTGATAAATGGCTGCAGGTTGAGATCGCTGTGTGCGAATCATGGGCTGAGCTTGGCGTCATTCCGATGGAAGCCATTCCGAAGATAAAGAAGGCTCGCCTGGACCTCAACCGCATGGATGAGATACTGAAGGTCACCCATCACGATATGACCGCCTTCCTGAACGCTTTAGCCGAAACCCTTGGTGAGGAGTCTCGATTCATCCACCTTGGCCTCACGTCGTCCGATGTTATCGATACCGCCCTGGGATTGCAACTGGTGGAGGCGATAAGCATTCTGGAGAAAGGGCTTAGTGACCTGACCTCTGTCATCCGTGAGCGGGTCATAAGATACAAGCACACCATCATGATGGGCCGAACTCACGGGGTTCATGCCGAACCGACAACATTTGGACTTAAACTCGCCCTCTGGTTCGAGGAGATGAGAAGGCATCAGGCCCGGCTAGTGGAGGCCAGGAGGAATGTCGCTGTCGGCAAGATCTCGGGCGCAGTGGGCACCCACGCCACCGTGCCCCTCCAGGTGGAGGAGACCGCCTGTGCCAGGCTGGGACTCGATGTAGACCGGGTCTCCAGCCAGATCATCCAGCGGGACCGCCACGCCCAGTTCGTCACCACTATGGCTCTGATCGCCAGTTCCCTGGAAAAGTTCGCCACCGACATTCGAGGCCTGCAGCGCACCGAAATCCTGGAGGTCGAGGAACCTTTCGAGGACGGCCAGACCGGGTCCTCCGCCATGCCCCACAAACGAAATCCGGAGCTTTGCGAGCGCGTCTGCGGCCTGGCGAGACTCATTCGGGGCCATGCCCTGACCTCCATGGAGAACATCGCCTTATGGCACGAAAGGGACATCAGTCATTCGTCCGCCGAACGCATAATCCTGCCCGATTCCTGCCTTGCTCTGGACTACAGCTTAAGCATCTTCACCGATGTCATCAAGGGACTTCAAGTTTATCCAGAGAACATGCGCCGGAATCTGGAGATCACCCGCGGGCTCATCTTCTCGCAAAGGGTGCTCACTGCCCTGATTGAAAAGGGCCTCAGCCGGCAGGATGCTTACCAGATAGTGCAGCGAAACGCAATGAAAGCCTGGAAAGAGAGGGCCGATTTCCTTGATCTCCTGCAAGCGGATCCAGGGGTGACGCTCTCCAAAGATGAGTTGGCGGGTATATTCGATTACAGTTTTTGCCTGAACAACATCGATGCGGTTTTCCAGAGATTGGGGCTCTCATAAGATATGGCACTCTTACTACAGACTGATCTGCCCAATCTGTTGTACCGCGGTAAGGTGCGCGACACCTATCGCCTGAGTCGGGATGAGTTCCTTCTGGTGGCCACGGACCGCGTTTCGGCCTTTGATGTCGTTCTGCCAACCGGCATTCCGGACAAGGGGCTGGTGCTCAACCAGCTCTCCGCCTTCTGGTTCGAGAGGACGAAACATCTGGTGCCCAATCACATGGTTGAGGTGGTCGGCGATGTGCGGCTGCTGGATTCCTACCGCAGCCTACCGGGATGCGCCGTGTTTCCCACCTATCTCAATGACCGCTCGATGATCGTGATCAAGGCGGAGCGTATTGATGTGGAATGTGTTGTAAGGGGTTATCTCTCGGGCTCAGCGTGGGCGGAGTACAGAAAACATGGCACTATCTCAGGGATGCGAATGCCGGAGGGACTACAGGAAAGCGACAAACTTCCCCAACCGCTCTTCACCCCCACCACCAAGGAGGACGACGGGCACGACAAGCCGATCACCATCGAACAGATGGCCAACCTGATCGGGGACGATCTTACTAAAGAGATAATGGAAAGGAGTCTCTCAGTTTACCTCTTCGCTGAGGAGTACGCCCGGGGCAGGGGCATCATCATTGCCGATACCAAAATGGAATTCGGCATGATCGATGGCAAGCTTCATCTTATCGATGAGCTCCTTACGCCCGACTCCAGCCGTTTCTGGGACATGGAGAAATACACCCCCGGAGGCCCCCAACCGAGCTTCGACAAGCAGCCCCTTCGAGATTGGCTTGAGGCCTGCGGCTGGAACAAAGAGCCCCCGGCGCCGGAATTGCCCTCGGAGGTAGTTGAGCAAATGGCCGAGCGGTATCGCGAGGCATATAGACGGCTCACGGGAGAAGAGGTTGTAGGCTGAGATGAATAAGGGAATGGGGGCAAAATGTATCTAGCTAAAGTATATGTCACGCTGAAACCGACGGTGAATGATCCCCAGGGATTGACGATCAAAGGCGGACTGCATACGTTGGGATTTAACTCGGTGGAAAGCGTCCGCGCCGGGAAGTATCTGCAGATCAAGCTTGACGGATCCGACCGCGCCGATGCTGAGGAACAGGTGCGGGAAATGTGCCAGAAGCTGCTGGCAAACCCCATCATCGAGGATTTTAGTTTTGAACTGGAGGAAATCCAGGCTTAGTGGAGAAGGTCTTTAGTGCTGGGAACCTCACCCATTACCCGCTCGTCGATTCTTGTCGCCTCATCGAGTGCTCTCGCCAGGGCTTTGAACAAAGCCTCAACCTTGTGATGATCGTTTCTCCCGGCGAGTAACTTCGCGTGCAGGTTCAGTCGGCCTTCGGAGGCAAACGACTCCAGGAAGTGGCCCACTAGGTCCGTCGGCAGTTCGCCGATGTACTCCTTATCGAAGGAAACCTCCACCTCCCCGCAACCCCTCCCCGAGAGATCCACGGCCACCAGGGCCAGCGCCTCATCCATCGGCACGATAGCGTGCCCCATTCGGACGATGCCCTTCCGCTCCCCCAGAGCTTGCCTGAATGCCAGTCCCAGGGAAATCCCCACATCCTCAACCGTATGGTGTTCGTTTATCTCCAGATCGCCTTTAGCTCTGATCTTAATATCGAATCGCCCGTGTTTGGCCACCTGTGCCAGAAGGTGGTCCAGCATACCGACGCCGGTATCTATCTCGAAAGCGCCGGTTCCATCGATATCAAGCTCCAAATCGATCTTGGTCTCGCTCGTCTCACGTTTGATAACTGCTACTCTCTTTGCCATCTATCCCCTCGCCGCGCATGTTGGTCACTTCTTCCTGACAGTTAATTCTAGCACAACTTCGGGTTTACTACAAATTACACGGGAAAGACGGGTGCCTTCCTCAACCTATTTCAGGGCTGATGCCGCTCTTTGTAATGGCACACTTCGGTCATCACCTGTGGTTATGGGATAGTCGTGATTGATCGCCTTTCGTCTGAGCTTCAAATTATCACGCCTGCCCCGATATTGTAATCCACCGGTGTATATGGTATAATTGGGCGGATAGCAGATATGGAAGTGGCTCTCTTAAGTTTTACCCCTGAACCGGAACTGATTGTTGCCGCTGCTGCCAGACTTTCCTTCTCGAGCATCGGCGCTATCGAGCGTCGCCAGAGGCTTCGCTCGGAGCAGGTAGATAGCCTTCTTGGGCGACTTCTTTCATCAGGACACCTCTCGCCCTTTGAGCATGCCAGTTTCACCTTTGCCCTCGACGGTATCTCACGCGTCACCAGCCACCAACTGGTCCGCCATCGTCTCGCCAGCTACACCCAGCAGAGCCAGCGATTTGTTTCCTTCAAGGAGTTGAACTTCGTAACGCCGGCAACCATTGCGGCGAAAGGAAACTTGAAGGCCAAATATCGGGAGCTGGTTAGAGCCAGCCATGAGCTCTACCGTCAGATGCTCGATGATGGGGTGCCCGCCGAGGATGCCCGTTATGTGCTCCCCAATGCCGTAGAGACCAAACTGGTAATGACCATGAATGCCCGGGAGTTGATGCACGCCTGCTCTTTGCGGCTTTGCCAGAAGGCTCAGTGGGAGATCGTGGAGCTTTTTGAGAGGATCAAGGCCGAGGTTGCAAAGGTAGCGCCGCGCATCGGGGCCGAGCTGAAGCCCAAATGCTACCAACTGGGCTATTGCGATGAGCGGGATGGTTGCGGTTTGTTCGCACCAAGAGAGTCGCCAGTCAATTAGGTGGATAGGCTGAAGGATGAAGGCTTTTAGGTAGATAGACTGAAGGCTGAAGGCCAAAAAAAAGGAGGTTGGTATATGCCAGCAGAGATAATCTCAGGAACCAAAGTAGCGGCGAGTATCCGGGAGGAACTGAAGGAGAAGGTAACCGAGATCAAGGCAAAGAAGGGGATAACCCCGGGCCTGGCAATGGTGCGCGTTGGTGAGGATCCAGGATCGGTGTCCTATGTCTCGGCCAAGAGCAAGGCCAGTGAGCAGTTGGGCATCCATTCCCAGACGATCGTTTATCCCATTGATGCCACCGAAGCAGAGGTGCTTGCCAAGGTTGAGGAGCTAAACAGGGATCCCAAGTTTCATGGCATACTGGTGCAGTTGCCCCTGCCGAAGCACATTGATTCGGATAAGATTCTCAATACCATAGATCCCCGGAAGGATGTTGACGGCTTCCATCCAGTGAATGTAGGGCGGCTCCTGATAGGTGAGCCTTACTTCATGCCCTGCACCCCCCACGGGGTTCAGGAGTTGCTCATTCGCAGTGGCAACAGCCCGGAGGGAAAGCATGTGGTTGTCTGTGGGCGAAGCAACATCGTGGGAAAACCCGTGATGGCGATCCTGATGCAGAAGAAGGAAGGCGCCAATGCCACCGTGACCGTGGTTCATACCGGAAGTAAGGATATGGCCTCCATAACCAGGCAGGCCGACATCCTGATCGCCGCGATGGGCAGACCAAAGGCGATAACCGCCGATATGGTGAAAGAAGGTGTGGTGGTCATCGATGTGGGAGTGAACCAGGTGGGCACGACTGCCGAGGGAAAGCGTATCCTCGTCGGCGATTCTGATTTTGAGGGTATCAAGGACAAGGCGAAGGCTATCACCCCCGTGCCCGGGGGGGTGGGGCCGATGACAGTTACCATGCTGATGGCAAATACCGTCAGGGCCGCGGATATGCAGTCGGCATAGTACACTTCAGAGATGCGGGTAAATAATAAGATAGAAAGGAGGGTATATTCTACTATGGCGTACGATGCCACGAAACTGAAGGACTGGCAGATTTCGGAAGCGGCAGAACTAAACATGCCCACTCCAGATGACTGGAGGGAGAAGCTAGGCCTGGAGAAGGATGAGGTAGTCCCAATGGGGCGGCTCTGTAAGCTCGATTTCCTGAAGATCATTGAGCGCCTCAAGGACAAGCCGGATGGCAAGTATATCGAGATAACTGCCATTACCCCGACCCCCCTGGGTGAGGGGAAGAGCACCACCTCGTGCGGCCTCATGGAAGGACTGGGAAAGCGCGGCAAGAATGTGGGCGGGGCCCTCAGGCAGCCATCAGGCGGCCCCACCATGAATGTCAAGGGAACCGCTGCCGGCGGCGGCAATGCCCTGCTCATTCCTATGACGGAATTCTCCATGGGCCTTACCGGTGACATCAACGATCTCATGAATGCCCACAACCTGGCGATGGTGGCCCTTACCGCCAGGATGCAACATGAGCGCAATTACAACGATGAGCAGCTCGAAAGGCTCACCAAGATGCGCCGCCTGGACATTGACCCCACCAGGGTAGAGCTGGGATGGGTTCTGGATTTCTGCGCCCAGAGCCTCCGCAATATCATTATCGGCATCGGCGGCCGCCTGGATGGCTTCACCATGCAGTCCAGGTTCGGCATTGCCGTCGGCTCCGAGTGCATGGCGATTCTATCCATCGTCAATGACCTGGCAGATCTAAGAGAGAGACTGAGCAACATCACCGTAGCCTTCGACAAGAGCGGCAAGCCGGTAACCACCGGTGACCTCGAGGTGGGTGGCGCGATGACCGCCTGGATGCGCAATACCGTTAACCCGACCCTGATGTGCACCGCCGAGTATCAGCCGTGCCTGGTACATGCCGGACCTTTCGCCAACATCGCCGTAGGCCAGTCTTCGATCATCGCCGACCGTATCGGCCTCAAGATGTTCGATTATCACGTCACCGAGAGCGGTTTCGGGGCTGACATCGGCTTTGAAAAGTTCTGGAATGTAAAATGCCGCTACAGCGGCTTGAAGCCCCATGTATCCGTGCTGACCACCACCATCCGCGCTCTGAAGATGCATGGCGGCGGGCCGAAGGTTGTGGCCGGTCTAGCACTCCCTGATGAATATGCCCGGGAGAACCTGGGCCTGCTGGAGAAGGGTGTGGTGAATATGGTGCACCATATCAACACCATCCGCAAGTCAGGTATGAACCCGGTGGTCTGCATTAACCGCTTTCATACCGATACCGATGCGGAGGTCGCCCTGGTCAAGAAGGCCGCAGAAGCCGCCGGAGCGCGCTGTGCCCCGTCTACCCACTGGGCTGACGGTGGGGAGGGTGCCCTGGAACTTGCCGATGCAGTCATTGACGCCTGCGAGGATAAAACCAATTTCAAATTCCTTTATGACCTGGACATGAAACTGCGTGACCGCGTTGATCTGATCGCCAGGACGGTTTATGGTGCGGATGGGGTCAACTGGACTCCGGACGCCGAGGCCAAGGCTAAGATGCTCGAAGGCGATCCTAAATACAGTGACTATGCCACCATGATGGTAAAGACCCATCTCAGCCTGTCGCATGATCCCACGTTGAAGGGGGTTCCGAAGGGGTGGACCCTGCCCATCCGCGATATCTTGATCTTCTCCGGTGCCAAGTTCCTGTGTCCCATGGCAGGTGCTATCAGCATGATGCCGGGAACAAGCTCCGATCCGGCTTTCAGAAAGGTTGATGTGGATGTGAAGACGGGGAAGGTCTCCGGGCTTTTCTAATGAGAAGCGCTTGAAACCCGGTTGAGAAGGTGATATAATACTATAGTTTCCTGGTGACTACAGCGGGGTGGACCCACCCGTTCCCATCCCGAACACGGAAGTGAAACGCCCCTGCGCAGACGATACTGCCCTGGTAACGGGGTGGGACAATATGGCATTGCCAGGAAACTAAGGGGCTTCCTGATTCCTCAGGGAGCCCTTTCCTTTGGCTGTACCGCAGGCCCGTGCATCTATTGCGATTTGCTGCTCATTTCGTATTCTCGACGGCGGGCCTCCAGTCTCGCCGGGGGTATGTTGCACATCAAGGTCCACCGGGGCGCCCAGTCGTGGTAGTCCTCGTTGTCCCAAACAGCGTCCAGTATCTCACGGACACCGGCCGAGTATTCCCGCATCTCAGCCGCAAAGGTGGTAAACATCTTCTCCGCGCCCTCATGGGTTGGCCGGGCACCGTGCTGCTGTATTATGCTCCACATCGTCTGAGGATGGTCGATTATGGGGCACGGGCGCAGTGTATTGTAGCTGAAAGGCGGCTGCTCCTTGATGGCCATGAAGAATGGTGAGGCAAGCGCCTCCGCCAAGCTGCAGTCGTTGATGCTATGTGTGGCGAAGTGACAGAAGATGCATGGCTCCACATCGCCGCGGTGGTTTATATGAAAGTAGAGCCTCCCGCCGGCAATGCAACCCCCGGTCACTGTGCCATCGTTCCAGAAGTCGGCGGGCAGTATTGGTTTGGTCTGCCGGTAGTGTCGCATGGCAAGGCGCAGTTGATTACGCTGTCGGGGAGTTGGCATCAGGCTCATGTCGGAGTTGCCGCCAACCGGCATATAGAGGAATAACCAGCCGTAGAGGGCACCTTTGGCGATGAGCAGGTCAATCCACTCCTCAGAGCAGACAGCGTCTATGTTGTGGCGAGTCACCAGTGTGGAGAAGCCGAAGATGCAGCCGGCCTCGCGCAGGTCATCCATGGCCTGCATCACTCTGTCGAAGGATCCCTTGCCCCGTGACGCGTCGGTATATTCGGCCGGGCCGTTAACGCTCATCTGCGGTGCGATATTGCCCATTTCAACCAGCCTTTTCGCCATGGCCTTATCGATGAAGGATCCGTTGGTATAGATCTGGAAGAACGACCTGTTATGCCTGCTGAGGATGTCCAGCAGTTCGGGGTAAATGAATGGCTCGCCGCCGAGAATGGCGAAGAAGTTGATGCCGATGTGCTCGGCCTCACCGAGCAGCCGGTCGAATACCTCTGGTCTCATATCGTCCTTGCGCTTATAGCTGGCGGCATAGCAGCCCTGGCAGCGATAATTACACCTCATCGATGGCGATATGAGCATGGTGTATGGCGGGGTAATACCATATTCTTGCATGCAGCGCTCACCTACTTCCGGGTCGCGGAAGAGCATGCTCACCAGCATGCGCGCGATAAAGCGCCGGCGCACGTTAGGATGGGTGTTTTTCAGTATGCGGCTGAGGAATTCACGCCCCGGTTTTCCCTCGGCCAGCCAATCGCGAATCCAGTTGCCGATGATGCCCTGCTTCTCGCCCCTGGCGATGTGGTCGATTGCGCTGATGAGATACCTGGCGTTCTTATCCGGGTTGTTCCCCAGAAGACTGAGAGCTTGGCTCAGCGCCCTTTCAGCAAGTTCCCTCTTGGTCCGATACATGATCCCTCTGCCGATACTTGGTGCCATGATACTCCCTCTTATTTCCC
>JALPXT010000043.1 GCA_023271485.1 Dehalococcoidia bacterium
TTTAATATCCGCTCCTTCATCTCCACAACTGTAACTTCAGCCCCTCGCTTCACCAGCGCTTCAGTCACACTCACCCCGATGAGCCCGCCTCCGATGACTATCGCCCGATCATCCCGGTTAAGGGATTGGTCAATCGCCCGGGCGTCATCGAGGGTGGTAAAGGTAAAGACCCCCTTCCTCTCAATACCCTTTATCTGAGGAACGATAGGAAGACCACCGGTGGCGAGGAGCAGCTTCTCCCAGGTAATTCTCTCTCCACTATCTAATTCAGCAGTGTGCTCGCCAATATCAAGTCGCTCCACCTTCCTGCTCAGGAGGGTATGAATATTGTTCTTCTCGTAGAAATCAGCCGGGCGAAACAGCATCCTCTCCAGGGAACACCTCTCGGCTAAATATTCCGAGATAAGCGGCCGTGAATAGGCCGGATAGGGCTCATCAGAGATAATGATGATCGACCCTGCATTATCCACCTCGCGGATGGCCTCAGCGGCGGCGATGCCCCCGGCGGAATTCCCTATAATCAGGTATTTGCTTCTCACTGTTTTCTTCTCGATCCCCGCCTTCGCGGGGACAGGCTTAGACCTGCTTCCCTGCAAGCGCCATCTTCAAAAAGTTAGAATACATCTTGAGCCCGAACTCCCCGCTCTTTTCGGGGTGAAATTGAGTTGCCACCAGGTTTCCTGTAGCAATTACACTGCATATAGGAATGCCATAGTCAGTCTCACCGGCTACCAGCGATTCGTCATCCGGCTCTACATAGTAGCTATGAACAAAGTAGAAGTTGGCTCCATCTGGTATGCCGCCAAACACTGGATGAGAAACCCGCTGCTTGACCTGGTTCCACCCCATGTGAGGAATCTTCAGCCCTGAGGGCAGCTTTCTTACCGGTCCTGGAATGGCACCGAGGCACTCGTGCCATCCTCCCTCTTCGGTGCCGGTAAACAGGACCTGCAGACCGATACACACCCCGAAGAAGGGGCGACCGTCGGCGATGAACTCTCGAATAGGACCAGCCAACCCCAGTCTCCGAAGACTTTCCATCGTATCAGCGGCAGCGCCAACACCGGGCAGGATAACTGCCTGGGCACTGAGCACCTCATCGGGGCTAGTGGTTATCCTGGGCTGGCAGCCCAGTCTGGTGACAGCATTGAGCACGCTGCGCAGATTGCCGGCGCCATAATCAATTATTGCGATCATTTTCGGGCTAGAACGTCCTCTTCGGTCTCTGCGTATAGCAGCGCTTCGTTCGGACAATTGACGACGCACACCGGCATATCCTCCCCTGTGCAGAGGTCGCATTTGACGATCCTTCCCCGGTATGTGTCCTGCCTTATTGCACCAAATGGGCAGACTGCGATGCAGGTCCAGCAACCGATACACTTCTCCTCATCCACAGTGACGATCCCGCTCTCGGGATCCCTCCGCTGGGCTCCGGTAAGGCATGCATGGATACAGGGGGCTTCAGCGCAATGGCAGCATTTTACGGCCAAGGAAATGGTCTCCCTTACCTCAACCACCAAACGCGGCAACGGTCGGGGGGATTCCTTCTTGAATGCCTTGATTATGTCCCTGGAGTGTGAGTGCCCGACCTGGCAGTACACCTCACAGAGGCGGCAGCCGATGCAAACCTGTTCCTTGATGTAAATCCTCTTCATCTGGATCATCAGGGGGATTCTCCCCCTGAAACCCCCTAAAAAGCGGTCATGCGTGGGATTTTTAAAGGAGATTCGCCCCTTTACAGGGCATACCCCGTCCCTCCAGGCCTGGTGCCTTACGGCTAGCGGTAACCGTTTACCGTATACTTATGATAACACACCCTTGTTGCGATGTCAATGCCTTTTCGCCGGAGGTCGCCAGCCCCATGACATACCATTTCATGGGGCGTGCAGTTAGAGGGTGGGACGTCCTGCAACATGTTGCGCAAAAGAGCGGCAACGATTTGCCGCGGAGAGCGATGAGGGGGGATCAAAACCTAAAGTATCGGCAGGTACCTCTTCAGTTCATAGTCGGTCACCTGCGTTCGGTATTGATCCCACTCGATCTTCTTGTTCCTGATAAAGTTTTCGAAGACGTGGTCGCCGAGTGCCTCTCGCACCACCTCGCTTTTCTCGGTGAGCAGTATCGCCTCCAACAAGCTGGCCGGCAGGGTGCCGATACCCCTCTTAGCTCTTTCCTCCTCGGTCATCTCGTAGACGTTCTCCGATACCGGATCGGGCGCCGCGTATCCTTTTTCTATCCCCCTCAGCCCGGCGGCAAGCATGACGCTGAAGGCCAGATAAGGGTTACACACCGGGTCAGGGGATCTGAATTCTATTCGGGCAGCCGTCTCCCTCCCCGGCTGATACTCCGGAATCCGGATCAGATCGGCCCGGTTCCTTCGCGCCCAGGATAGATACACCGGCGCCTCATAACCGGGAACCAGCCTCTTGTAGGAATTGACCCACTGATTGGTGACCGAGGTGATCTCCGGGGCATGCTTGAGCAGGCCAGCTATATAGCGCCTGGCCGTCTCAGAGAGGTGATACTCATCGTTTTTGTCGAAGAAGGCATTCCGGTCACCGGTGAACAGCGACTGGTGGACGTGCATGCCATTGCCATTGATTCCGAAAACAGGCTTCGGCATGAAGGTGGCGTATACGCCGTGTTGCAGGGCTATTTGCTTGACCACCAGGCGATAGGTCATCACGTTGTCCGCCATGGTGAGTGCATCGGCATATCTCATATCTATCTCATGCTGACTGGGGGCAACCTCGTGATGGCAATATTCTATGCTAATACCCATCTTCTCGAGGGTGAGAACCGTGTCTCTTCTCAAATCGTTGGCTGCGTCAAGCGGGGTCATGTCGAAATACCCCCCTTGATCGAGCATCTCCGTTCCGCAGGAATCCCTGAAATAGAAGAATTCCAGCTCCGGGCCGACATTGAAGGCAAATCCCAGATCGGCAGCCCGTTTGAGATTCTGTTTCAGCACGTACCGGGGATCGCCTTCAAAAGGTTCGCCTCCCGGCATCAAGATATCACAGAACATCCGTGCCACGGTACTGTGGTCTCTTGGCCTCCAGGGGAGCATCCGGAAGGTGGCGGGATCGGGCATGGCGATCATATCGCTCTCATCGATTCGGGCAAATCCCTCAATGGAGGAGCCATCGAAGCCCATACCCTGGTTCAGCGCAGTCTCCAGTTCCTCAACCATGATGGAGAAGCTCTTAAGAAACCCCAGAATGTCAGTAAACCACATCCGGATGAACTTTACATCGTGCTCCCGGGCCATCTTGAGTACATTATCCTTTGCCTCTTCCCTATGAGCTGTCATATCCCTTTCCCCCTTTATCAATATCTTACCACATCGCCGGTACTCATAGCAGGCACATCTTCTCTTTTACTTCTCTAAGGGTCTCCTTCGCTATCACGCCGGCCCGACCGGCGCCATCGGCGAGAACCTCCTCCACATAATCAATGGTAATCGCCGCCCGCCTCTCTCGAAAGGGTTCCAGAGCCCTGTTTATTCCTTTCGCCAGGAGTTTCTTGCAGTCCACGCATCCGATGGCTGCGGAGCGGCACTGCTCGGCGATCAAATCCCGCTGGTCCGGATTATAGAAGCTGTGCAGTGTATAGATATTGCAGACATCGGGATGGCCAGGGTCGTTGCGGTAGCGGCGCGCCGGATCGGTGAAGGCGCTCATTATCCGTCTCTCCGTCTCCTGGGGCGATGCCGCCAGCTCAATGTGATTATCCAGGCTCTTGCTCATCTTGCTGACCCCGTCCAGTCCCAGCACTAGCGGATAGGTGGTGAGCTTAGTCTGGGGCTCCGGAAAGACGGGGCCAAAGAGATTGTTGAATCGCCGCACGATCTCGCGTGCCAATTCCAGATGGCTCAACTGATCCTCTCCGACGGGGACGGTGTCCGCCTTGTAGAGAACGATGTCCGCCGTCTGCAGCACCGGATAGCCCACGAGTCCGTAATTCACGTTATCAGGCTGCATTCTGGCCTTTTCCTTAAAGGTGGGGACCCGAAGCAACCAGCCCAGGGGAGTGACCATGCTGAGCAGGGTATGCAGTTCCATGACCTGGGGAACGTGGGACTGAACGAAGAGGATGCTCCTTTGAGGATCGAGCCCGGCAGCCAGCCAATCGAGCGTCATCTCACGAATGTTGCCTTGCATCTGTGTGACATCCTCCATGGAAATGAGCGCATGAATGTCAACGATACAGTAGATGCATTCGTGCTCCTCCTGGAGCTTCACATAGTTCTGGATCGCTCCCAGATAATTCCCGATGTGCTGCCTTCCTGTTGGCCTGGCGCCGGAAAATACTCGACCTTTCATAACGTCTCCTCTTTTCGTCCTATATCCCCGGACGAATTACGTCCATAATGCCTGCCTCGGCGTCTATCAGCAGCAACCGATGGCGCAGCGGTTCGCCGATACCTGCCAGAATCTTTATCACCTCCTGTGCCTGCCAGGAGGCGACCATCATGGGAGTGGCAGTGGGGCAACCCAGTTCGACCTCAATCCCCCGCTCAGGCACCTCTCCTCGCCCGTAGAGCGCGTAGAGACCCTCATCGCCGGGGAAGATGGTCATCACCTGCCCTACCATGCCGCCGATGGCCCCATGCACCAGGGGAATGCCTTGCCTCCGGGCTTCCTCCTGCAGCATGATGCGGGTGGGCAAGCGATCCAGGGCATCCACCACCACATCGGAGCCCTCCAGAAGCCGCGGCAGGTTCTCCGGGGTGGCTTCGACTGCGTGGCCTACCACCTCCACGGCTGAGTTAATGCCGGCCACGCGGGCCCCGGCCGCCTGCACCTTAGAAGAGCCCAGGTTCGACTCGGTGGCAAACATCTGGCGATTTAGATTATGGTCAACGAACGCATCGCCATCTATGAGGACCAACCGCCCTACCCCGACGCGGGCCAGCGCCTCCACAACGTAACCCCCCAGTCCACCCAGGCCTACCACGGCCACGGTGGATCGCAGGAGCCGGGCCTGTCCATCCCAACCCACCGTCCCCAGGTTGCGCAGGTAGCGACGGGGCAACACACAAGCCTCCAGAGCGGCCAGCTCCACCTCCTTGAGGGAGAGTCCCAACTCGCTCGACAAGACTTTGACCTGCTCCAGAGAGATGACCTCGATATCTCCCTCTACCTCGGCCAGCATCCTTATCCGCTCTTGCAGCCTATCTTTGCTCATGTGAAATTCGCCGCCGGCAAATACCCCGTTCCCAATGATGGTTTCATCCTGCCTGTAGCCTCGTGCCACTAACCATTCAGCGGTCTCTGTGCTCTCCGTGGTGAACGGTTACCTCCGTTCTTGAGTGCTATCCGCCACCAACGGGTGGAAAGATGCCCACCCGATCGCCATCAGCCAGGACATGGTCGAGATCACGGTAAATGCCGTTGACGAAGACCGTCTTGACCACCTTGGCGGGGATGCCCAACACCTCCTCCAGGACACGTTTCGCCGTTGTTCCCTCGTCCACATTCAGGAATAAGGGCTCCCCCACCTTCAATTCAGGGCGATACCTTTTTAACGTGGCGTAAAGTCTGATCTCAATCTCGATCACGGTCCTCACCAGCACCAGCCTTGCGAAAGTACCACTTATAAAGCAGTTGCATATCATCCGGGAAGACACCCAGACGGTCATTGGCTCTCACCTGCCGCGTCTTTGCCGAATACTCACCGTTGAGAAAGATGTTGCTGCCAAGCTCTTCGCTTGGGATGCCGATGCGCTCGACGATGTCTTCGATAGTGTCTTCCTCCTCAACAGGGACGTAGATAACGGAATCTCGGGCAGGATTCTGGTTATCCGTGAAGCGGCGCAGCTTTCCGTAGAGGTGGACCTCAATCACGGCTGATCTCCTTGAGAGGGGAGCTCCTGCCTCTAAGTATACCGAAGCTCCTATCAGAAGGCAAACCCCCCTTTGCTCCTGCGAGGGGGGGTTGCTCTTCCGGGCTATGATTTAGCCTAGACGGCGTGAACCTTGTCCAATTCCTCGTCCGGTACGTCGAAGACGACGTTGTGGGGCGAGAGTTCCTCGTACTTCATGAACTCGGGCAAGCGGTCGTGGACCCTGGTAAAGCCGGCCGCCGCGTTGAATTCCCGCTCCATCCCGATGATCTCCCCGCCGATCCGGCCGATATCGTCCAATGTCCAGTTGGTGCCCAGCACACCGCTGCACTCCTCCACCATTCCCTCCAGGCCGGATGGTATATCCAGGATGGCGAAGGCGATGAACAGGCAGTGGCCGCTGGTATCAATGAAGGCGGTGGCATACTGGAAATTGCGCGCCATATCCGCCTTTTCAACGATGAACTGATCTACCTTGCCGCTCACCCCCAATATCTCAGGGGCGATGGTGTAGCCGGAGGTGTGGTCGGCACCCATGGTGGAGATGGCATAGGTGATGCCGATCCCCTTGACGGCTCGCGGGTCGTAGGCCGGCATGGCCTGACCCTTGACCGTGGGGCAGCGCACCACGCCAAAGACCCCGGCCGTAGTCGCCGCACCGTTGCCAAGTATATACCCCAGTGGGGTGCCCTCACCGATCTGATGCATCAGTTCGATGGCTTTCTTCCCATCGCCGAAGTCGGCCAGCCCCGCCTCCATAGCGATGCCGATGGTCACCCCCGCCTCAATGGTGTCCAGGCCATAGTCGTTGCAGAGATGAACCAGCTCGCCGGTGATGTCCAGGTCGTCGATGCCACAGTTGGCCCCAAAGGACCAGACCGACTCATACTCCTGGACGGAGACCAGCTCGCTGCCATCGGGCTTGGGATAGACGTTGGAACACCTGATGATACATCCCGGGCTGCATCCGTGGCCGGTCATGCCCACCCCACCCCGCTTCTTGCAGGTCTCATTGATGGTCTCACCACTGATCCTGGCCGCTCCCTCGAAGCGTCCTTCACGGAAATTCCTGGTGGGGAAGCCGCCGGCCTCGTTCATGATGTTAACCAGCACCGCCGTGCCGTAGCTGTTCAGTCCGCCGCCGGGCTTGGTGATGGCATGCTCACGCAAGGCGTCAGTGAGCTTCTTGCGGCCGGTGTCGAAGACCTCTTTGTTGACGATGGGCACGCCGGGGCCGTCTTTGTCGTCAAGGATAATGGCCTTGAGGCCCTTCGAGCCCATCACCGCCCCCATTCCCCCTCGCCCGGCGTAGCGGGCAGGCCGGTTCTGAGGGTCGTTAACACAGATACCCGCATTGCTCATCAGTCTTTCTCCGGCCATGCCGATGCCGATGATGGCTACCTTTTCACCGAATTTGTCAAAGAGAAGGGGATAGGTTTCATAAAGTCCTTTGCCCAGCCATCCGTCAGCCGCCGGCAGCAGTTGAGCCCCGTCTTTGTCCACCTTAAGGACCCAGTACTGGCCCTTTTCCTTGGGCTGCCCCTCGACGATGATCGCCTTGATGCCCAAACGGGCAAGTTTCTGACCGGCCTGACCACCGGAGTTGGTCTCCTTGATGGTGCCGGTTAGAGGGGACTTGCCTCCAATGGAGATGCGCCCTGATGTGGGGGCAGCGGTGCCGGTGACAATCCCCGAGGCGTAGACGATCTTGTTGTTGGGACCTAAGGGGTGGCAGGTGGGGGGCACCTCATCGCAGACCATGCAGGAAGTGAGCCAGCGTCCGCCCATGTTCTTGTACTTCTCGGGCACGCTCTCAAACTCAGTTGTCAGGTCGGTCATGTTGACGCGCAAGATCTTGCTCATTTTTATGATACCTCCTTACTTTAATTGATCCAACCGTTGGCGCAATCGAACCATTTTCCTTCCAGGCATCACCTCCTCTGCAAGACACCGGCAAGAGGATCGCTCCCCATACGTCATCGTCGATCAGCGGCTCACCAGGCAAGACAAGTCGGGAGCCTCAACAAGAGCTTCTTCTCGGTACCAGAGAATCTTGCTTATGAATCAGATTATGACTGATTTAGCGCATCTTGTCAAACTAATGTCAATCACCTCGGAGATAATGCGAATACCTCGTTTCATACTACTTCCAGTTCGGCAACCCTTCGAGCCTAACTCTATTTATACAGAAAAACCCCGAGAGCAAATTCTACATATACCAGTATTACAGGACGCCACTGCCGGGGGCGGGACTCGAACCCGCACGAACTTTAAGGTTCAACGGATTTTAAGTCCGTCGCGTCTGCCATTCCGCCACCCCGGCATCCACTAGATTTTACCGCTTTTGATGACCGACTTCAACTCCCCATACGACAATATTGTTTAAGCAGAAACCACTTGACACAGGGACATCAGAACCTTTATTATAATTCATCGTTTCCTAGGGAGAATCCCCCTGATGATCTTGTGTCTATCATTCAGCCTAGTTTTGGGGTACAATCTAAAGGGAGTTGACCAATGGAATGTGCGATCAGTGCTAATAAGGACAATTGCAGTTGCACTTACGAGCTATGCAACCGCAAGGGGAAGTGTTGCGAGTGTCTTTCCTATCACTGGGGTAACCGAGAGCTTCCAGCCTGTCTCTTCCCTGCTGATGTCGAAAGGACTTACAACCGCTCGCTTCGCCGGTTCATCGAGGTTTACAGCAAACCGTGAAACTAATCGTCGGACTCGGCAATCCAGGGCGAGCCTATGTGAACACGCGGCACAACATCGGTTTCGAGTGCCTCAACCTCTTTGCTCGCAAGGAAGGTATAGCCTGGGACAGGAGGCAGGCGAAAGCCAGGGTCGGCTTTGGAAACGTCGCCGGTGAGAAAGTGATCCTGGCCAAACCCCTCACCTTCGTGAATCTCAGTGGGCAGTCAGTAGGCCCACTGGTGCGATATTACAGGATCACCCCGGCTGATATTCTGGTTGTCTATGATGATGTGGACTTTCCGTTAGGGAAGATTCGCATTCGGGAGGGGGGAGGTGCGGGGGGGCACAATGGCATGAAATCTATCATCGAGCATTTGAATATGCGCGATTTTCCTCGCATTCGAGTAGGCATCGGACCGCTGCCGGAAGTCGACCCAGGTGGATCCTCTGAAAAAATGCGCTCCAGGGGATACGTCTTGGGGCATTTCACCTCTGACGAAAGGGCAGTGCTCGCGGAGGTCTATCCCCGGGTGGCCGAGGCCATTTCCTGCATTCTCAGCGAGGGGGTTACTACGGCGATGAATAGATATAACCTGGGGTAAGAGTATGCACGCACACGGCATAGATATAGTGGAGATATCCCGCATCGGAGCAGCGATAGATTCCTGGGGTGATCGTTTCCTCAAGCGTATTTACACCGAGGGGGAGATCAAATACTGTCGCGGGCGGCTGCCTCAATTGGCGGCCCGCTTTGCGGGCAAGGAGGCGGTGATGAAGGCACTGGGCACAGGGAATCGCCGGGTTTCCTGGCGCGATATCGAGATATTGCCCGATCGGCGCAAGGCTCCACTGGTTTATCTCAATGGAAGGGCTCGATCCAGAGCGGATGAACTGGGCATAGACGAGCTTGCCATCAGCCTTTCGCATTCCAGAGAGTATGCCATTGCCTCAGTAGTGGGAGGAAAGAGTGAAGATAGTTACCGCTAAGCAGATGCTGGAGCTGGAGCGCCGCAGTGCCGATATTGGCCTGCCGCCGGAGGTGCTTATGGAGAACGCCGGGCTGGCGGTGGCCAAAGGTGTCGGAGAGTTCCTAGGCAATATCATCGGTCGTTCGATACTGGTTCTGGTGGGGCCGGGGAATAATGGTGGTGACGGCCTCGTTGCTGCCCGACATCTGCACGACTGGGGTGCAAAGGTTCATCTCTATCTTATCAAACGCAAAACCCAGAGCGATAAGAACTTTGCCCTCGATATGGAACGAGGCATAGCCTGGACGGATGCTGCTGGCGACTTAGACCTTTCAATCTTCGATGAAGTCCTCTCCTCGGCCGATATGGTCATCGATGCCCTGTTTGGCACCGGTAAGATACGCCCTCTGGAAGGCACCGTCAAACAGATGCTCGAACGGGTGAGCGCAGCCAAAGAGTCTCGTCCCGGCCTCAATATCCTGGCCATCGACCTCCCCTCGGGGCTGGATGCTGATACCGGCGCCGCCGATCCCGCCTGTCTCTTTGCGGATCTGACGATCACCCTGGGCTATCCTAAAGTCGGACTTTTCAAGTTCCCCGGCGCAGCGAGGCTAGGCTGGCTTGAAATCGCCGACATTGGCATTCCATCCGGTCTGGATGAGGGGATCAACACTGAATTGATCACCAGTGAGTCGATCAGAACATTGCTTCCCCCACGCCCACTCGATGCTAATAAGGGGAGTTTCGGGCGGCTACTGGTGGTGGCCGGCTCGATCAACTACATCGGTGCGGCATACCTCGCCTGCGAGGGGGCGATGCGAGTGGGAACGGGACTGGTCACCCTGGCCACGCCGAAGAGTCTTCAGCCTGTTCTGGCCGGTAAGCTCGTCGAGACAACCTATATCCCTCTGCCGGAGAGCGAGCCGGGCGTCATCAACAAGGAAGCGGCGCCGCTTCTCCGTGAGCAGCTTGCCGGCTACGATGCCATGCTTCTCGGATGCGGGCTGGGACAGCATCCCGCGACGGTGCAATTCCTTCGAGAGCTTCTCTTCGATGGTTCTCCGGTAATCCCATTGGTCGTCGATGCCGATGGCTTGAATATCTTGTCGCAAATCCCGCAGTGGTGGCAGATGCTTCCAGGGAAAGCCGTGCTCACCCCTCATCCGGGGGAGATGTCGCGGCTCGTTGGCAATCCGGTAGCTGAGATACAGAAGGACCGTCTGGAGGCAGCCCTGAAGGCCGCAATAGAGTGGAAGCAGACAGTGGTGCTCAAGGGAGCCCATACTGTGGTAGCCTCATCAGATGGTCAGGTCAGGATAAGCGGGGCAGCCAACCCCGGACTGGCTTCGGCGGGTACCGGGGACGTCCTCTCGGGAGTTATCGCCGGATTGATGGCTCAGGGACTCTCACCCTTTGATGCTGCCAGTTGCGGAGTCTATCTTCACGCTATGGCTGGAGATCTGGTAAGAGCGGAGATTGGCGATACCGGCATGGTTGCCGGCGATCTCCTGCCCAGGTTGCCGCTGGCGATAAAGAGGATTAACTCGTCTTGGACATAAAAAGGCGTCGATTCGCGCCACTTCTTTCCGCCGGTTCCGGCTGTACTCCAGGTGGACCGAATCATGAAAGAATCCATACGGGAAGAAATAGAGGACTTTGTCCTCAGCTATCATGGCCAGCACTCCACAGTGACAGTGTGGGGCTCTCCGATAGTTGGTTTTGCATCAGCATCAGACTCGATGTTCAACACATTGAAATCTGCTGTCAGTGAGAGTCATGCGATGCC
>JALPXT010000044.1 GCA_023271485.1 Dehalococcoidia bacterium
AACTCATGAAGGAAAACCTGGTACGCTGAGGCTTACCACGGTTAATAGAGATGGTGATAAAGTGCGAGGTGCAATTGTTAGTGCTTATATGAATGGTGAGCAAATAAGTCAAATGATGACAACAGCGGCAGGACTTATTAGCATGGATCTTGAAGAAGGAATATATGACATAAAGATTGAGAGAGCAGGATATGAGATTAAATGGGAAAGAGATGTTAGAATACGAGTGAGGCGAGATACTGATATTGGTATCATAGTACTTGAACGTGAACCTTTTGCTGCTGAAGTTAGAGTGGATGTACCATCAAAGACAATTACTGCTGGTACGCGCCCTGTATTTGCAATCACTATTGAGAATATAGGCGAATTTGACGATACTTTTAAACCGCATGTTACCGAGCTTCCGCCTGGATGGCATGCAAGATACATGGTTAGGGATACAGAGGTTACAGAGGTCTTTATAAGATCAGGTGAATCAAAGACCCTTGATCTTGAAATAATCCCACCGCATGGCATTGGAATTGGAGATTATAATTTTACAAGTGTTATCGAATCATCTGCTCTGGTTTATAAAGAAGTATTGTCTTTGAGTATACGGGGAACAATTGACATGCGGGTAGGTTTTGACAGACTCCGAGTTGAAATGAGACGTGGCGATACGGCATCCTTTGAAGTTACGGTTACAAATCATGGCAGAGGTATATCGCTTACAGATGTTCGCCCTGATGTCAGTGCGCCTGAGGGATGGCATGTTAAGATCACACCAAGATCTGTTACACGCATTGCACCTGGTGAGAGAAAAGCATTCAATGTAGTTGTGATACCTCCTGCAGATATTGTTGCTGGTGAATACAGATTAAGAATGACAGTTGGAAGTGATCAAATTAGCGAAGAAGCTGAATTTAGAGTGATTGTAGCAGAAGGACCATTCCTGGCATTATTTGGGGTGGCAATTCTTATTGTGGTGGCAATTGGTTTGTGGGTTATATTTAAGAAGTTTGGGAGGCGATAAATCGTAAATGTAGATGGTGAATAATAAAGGTTCGTACATTTTATCATTCCAATTAATAATATGCCTGTCGATAGCCGGAACGGCAGTCTACAAGCGCTTGACATAGCAAGACAAGCGTGCAATAATAGTGTAACAGGTAAGTTTTTCCAAAAATTGCGCTTGACAGGAGTTGTAAAGTGTGATAAACTACATTCAGGTTTTGGAAAAACTAAACTCTTACATAATAGTGTAATCAAACTCGAAAGGAGGACACCCATGCATGTCAAAGAACTGATGACGACCAACGTAATCACGGTTTCAAGTAATACCTCGATTGCCGATGCCAGAAAGTTCATGGTTACCCACAATATTCTCCGCTTGCCGGTGGTTGACAAAGGGAAACTGGTAGGTATAGTGAGCAAAAGGAGGATAGCAGAGGCATCGCCGTCACCAGCAACTAGCCTGAGTATCTGGGAACTGAATTACTTGCTGGCGAAGATGACCGTAAAGGAAATAATGGCCAAAGACGTCATCACTATCTCCCCTGATGCCACCGCCGAGGCCGCTCTCGCGCTGGCACAGGAACGCAAGGTTGGTGCCCTGATAGTAGTGGATGAGGGCCATCTGGTGGGCATAGTCACCACCAATGATTACGTATATCGAATCCTGAACCCTCTCCTCGGTCTGGGCAAGCCTGGGGTGCGTCTTCACGTCTATGACTGCGGTACAACCCCTAAGATTGAGGAAATCGTTAGATTCATAAATAAGCATGATCTCACAATTGAAGCCCTTCATGTGGATGATTCCCCGGAAAGGGGCACGAGAGACCTGATAGTTCAGGTGAACGCTGATGATCCCGCCAAGCTAATCGAGGACCTCACCACTCGGGGATACAGGGTGGAGATTAGAGAGCGCTGATAGCAGCAGGGTTTGCGCAAGAAGGCGGGATACCGGCACAGCGTTCGGTGAAGGGCATCCTCATTACGGGGTAAGCGGGAGGTGGAGATGAGGAGATTGTCATTACGCATATTAATCCTGTGCTTGATAGTGAGCCTCGGTGCGGGGATCGGCATAGGACATGCAATCGAGGCGAGGCAAATACGAGCCCTTAGCTCGCAGATCGCCCGACAGGGAGAGCTCATATCCGACCTCAGCTCGGAGGCCGGGCAACACGAGGAACATGTGTCCGCCCTCAATTCAGAGATCAGAAGCCTGACGGCCGAAATCGCACGCCTGGCCCCGGACATTGCGGAGAAACAAGCCTCCTATGACTTGCTTCTGGCAAAATACGACAGCACACTAGAACAACTGGGGACTTTGCAGACAAGCTTTACAAGGTTGTCTCAGGAATATGAAGCCCTGCGGAAGAACTTCGAGGCACTGGAGGACGCGAGCAACGGTGCGGCCGTTGCGGAATTGAGCAGACTCCGGGAACAGGTATCACTCATTGAGAGACAGAATGGCCTGTTGCACATTCAGGTGGCGCAACTCACCGACCAGCTCACTCCTGCCCCCCATCATGCCGTTGAGGGCAGAGATATCTGGGGTAGGCCGGAGTTTAGAAGCGTTGCCTGGGCGGGGCGAGATCATGAACTCAAGCGCAAGATCGAAGAGATTGCGCGAACCTGGCACGAAACGCATACCTTCATCGAAGGCGAGATGGATTGCAACGATATAGCAGTCAGTCTCCACAACATGCTGCTCACCGCGGGTATCAAGTCAGTCCTCGTGCTCGGTAACCTGGAGATGGTAGGAGAGACGTTTGAGGAAGCGAACCACACCTGGTTATACGTCTTCAACGCCCGGGGAGAGGTGATCTATCTGGAACCGACAACCGGCGAGGTTTTCTTTGGCCGCTTCGCAGACGGCTCGACAAACCCGCAGGCCATCCCCTACCGGGAGGGCTTTATCTACGTAAGACCATCCGACCTGAGAAGAGACCTCAAGGGGCTATGGTAGGATAGAGAAGGCTGGTTCCTGGCTGCCGGGCCAGGGTTCGAACCTGGGCGTACGGCTCCAAAGGCCGTTGTGCTACCACTACACTACCCGGCAAGAGGGATGCTAATGGGGAGAGAATTTCCTCAGCGGCCCTGCAAGTGCCGAAGGTCGGATTCGAACCGACACGGGAGTCACCCCCCAACGGTTTTTGAGACCGCCGCGTCTACCATTCCGCCACTTCGGCTCAATTGATTTCAGATGGAGCGGAAGATGGGATTCGAACCCACGACCTCCTCCTTGGCAAGGAGGCATTCTACCGCTGAACTACTTCCGCATCGCTCGGTGCCCGATCATCTCAGAATTGCGCCGAACCCTGAGCGCAGACTCCTCATCCCTGGTGCCGAGAGGCGGAATTGAACCGCCGACACGCGGATTTTCAGTCCGCTGCTCTACCTCTGAGCTACCTCGGCACAATTAAGATTTTACCTCTCCCGGCATCATTAGTCAAGTATGCCTTTGGCCGGCGTCGGTGACAATACGACCTTGACACCTGTCTTATCATTGCCCTATTATAAAAGTGGTGTCCACTGTGATCGCAGCTACCATCGGGCACTTCGCTGAACCGACAATGTGGCGTGAGCAAGCTCTCAGTGATGCATCGAGGCTCAAGGAATCCCTTCCGGAGCTTCCTGAGCCGGTGGCCAAGCCATTCCTTATCGTTTTGAGTGGCTTGCCAGGAACGGGCAAATCTTATATCAGTCGCAGGCTGGCAGAGCGCTTACCCTGCGTTATACTGTCGAGCGACACCATGCGCCGGGCACTTTTCCCCTCACCGGTGTTCAACGCCGGCGAAAACCAGCGCCTCTTTGCCGCCATCCACATCCTCATCGAGGATCTCTTGAGCAAGAATGTCGCCATTCTCCTGGACGCCACTAACCTGGTGGAGCGCCATCGAGAACGCTTGTACTGTATTATCGACAGGCTCCGTCTGAAGATAATCATCCTCCGCGTAGAAGCTCCTCCGGAGGTTGTTCAGGAGCGCTTGCAGGCTCGCGTGGCGGATAACGCCCCGCCGGACTCGTCGGATGCCGATTTTGGGGTATATCAAAAGATGAAGACCAACAAACAGATAATTCGCCGTCAGCACTTTGCGGTGGATACCTCAAAGGACATCGCCCCGGTTATCGAGAAGATAGTTCGGGAACTGAAGCGCTAGGTCATTTTTATCCGGCCGCCGACTTCGTTGATCGAGACAACCTCCTGTGCTATAGTAAGAACAGGTGGAGGATATGAGGGGAGGCACACCGGGAAAGGAGAGTGACAATTGGCTGACGAACTGAAGGTTTTCACCGGGAATACGCATCCTGCTCTGGCCCGATCGATCTGCGATTATCTTGGTGCCCCGCTGGGCCAAATGGACGTATTTGAATTCAGCAACGAGAACATCTTCGTTCGCATTCTGGAGAACGTGCGCGGGCGCGATGTCTTTATAGTGCAGCCGATCTCATCCCCGGTCAATAAGAGCCTCATGGAGCTGCTCATAATGATCGATGCGGCGAAACGAGCTTCGGCAGATAGAGTCACCGCTGTGATTCCATATTACGGCTACGCCCGTACTGATAAGAAGGACCAGCCCCGCGTGCCCATAACCGCACGTCTGGTAGCCGATTTGATAACCGTGGCCGGAGCCAGTCGCGTTCTCACCATCGACCTGCACGCCGGCCAGATCCAGGGATTTTTTAATATCCCGGTGGATGAACTGACCGCCCTCTATATCCTGAGCCGTCATTTTGAAGAGAAGCAATTAGACGACCTGGTGGTGGTGGCCACTGACATTGGCATTTCCAAGCGAGCCCGTGATATGGCGGCGAGGCTCAATACCCCCTTAGCCATCATCGAGAAAAGGCGCCTCGGGAACACCGATGAGGCGGAGATGCTCACCGTTATCGGTGATGTTGAGGGGAGGCATGCTCTCCTGGTAGATGACGAAATCGACACCGGTAGCTCGATAACTTCCGCCGCCCTTACCCTGTCGAAACACGGTGCCAAAGAAATATACGCTTGCTGCACCCATGCTATCCTTTCCGGTCCCGCAGTGGAGAGAATCGCCAACAGCCCTCTAAAGGAAATGGTGGTCACCGATAGTATCCCGGTGCCGGAGTCGAAACAGATTGACAGGATCACCGTTCTTTCTCTGGCGGCCCTGATCGGCGAGGCTATTCATCGCATCCACGCTAACCTTTCCATAGGCGCGATGTTTCAATAGTGAGATGTTCAAGAAACTTGCCGGTATCTTCGGCGACCCCAACGAGAGAGAGTTAAGGCGCCTCCGGTCAACAGTCGACAGGATCAATGCGCTTGAGCCCGATTTTGAAAGGCGAAGCGATGATGGCCTGCGGGCGAAATCCGTCGAGCTCAGGGATCGCTTGCACTCGGGGGAATCCCCGGACAACATCCTCCCCGAGGCTTTTGCCACCGTGCGGGAAGCAGCCAGGCGGACGCTGGGTCAGCGCCATTTTGATGTCCAGCTGTTAGGCGGCATTGTTCTCCACCAGGGCAAGATCGCCGAGATGAAAACCGGCGAGGGCAAGACCCTGGCGGCTACCCTGCCTATTTACCTCAATTCTCTCAGCGGCAAGGGAGTCCATCTGGTTACCGTCAACGATTATCTATCCAAACGTGATGCTCAGTGGATGGGTCCTATTTATAGCCTCCTGGGAGTAAGTGTGGGTTGCATCCAGCATGACTCGGCTTTCCTTTTCGATCCCTCGTACGATTCGGGCGACGCCGCCTGGCCACACCTGCGTCCGGTGTCCCGCCGGGAAGCCTACCTCGCCGACGTCACCTACGGCACCAACAACGAGTTTGGCTTCGACTACCTCCGCGACAACATGGTTCCCGATCCCTCTCTGCGAGTACAGAGAGGGTTCAATTTCTCCATCGTTGACGAGGTGGACAACATCCTCATCGACGAAGCTCGGACCCCACTCATCATCAGCGGCCAGGCCGAGGAATCCACTCAAAGATACTACACCTTCGCCCGGCTAATTCCCCGACTTCAACCGGATAGGGACTATACGGTCGATGAGCGAATGCGAGCCGCGATACTCACCGAACCGGGCATTGCCAGGATGGAGAAGTGGCTGGGCATCGGCAACTTGTACGACCCGGAGAACTACGCCCTGGTTCACTACATGGAGAACGCCCTCAGGGCTCACGTCTTCTACAGGCGAGACCGCGAGTACATGGTCAAAGACGGCGAGGTGATCATCGTCGACGAGTTCACCGGAAGACTGATGCAAGGCCGCCGGTATTCGGACGGGCTGCATCAGGCCATCGAAGCCAAGGAAGGGGTCAAGATTCAGCGGGAAAGCCGCACCATGGCCACCATCACCTTCCAGAACTATTTCCGCATGTACGATAAGTTGGCGGGGATGACCGGAACCGCTGCTACAGAGGCGGAGGAGTTCTTCAAGATATACAAGCTCGATGTAGTGGCCATTCCGACAAATAGGCCTCTGATCCGAATAGATTACGAGGACCAGATATACAAGAACGAGGAAGCCAAATTCCGTGCGGTAGTTCGCGAGATCGAGGGGGCAAACCGTCAGGGACGGCCGGTCTTAATGGGAACAGTTTCCATTGAAAAATCCGAGCACCTGAGCGAAATGCTCACCCGGCAAGGCATTCCCCATCAGGTGCTCAATGCCAAGTACCACGAAAAGGAAGCCCGCATCATCTCCCAGGCGGGACGCCTGGGGGCGGTGACCATCGCCACCAACATGGCGGGGCGAGGGGTGGACATTATCCTGGGCGGCAATCCCCAGGATCGGGAACAGGGTGAGTGGCAAGAGGAACACTGCAAGGTAGTGGAACTCGGAGGACTTCACATCGTCGGCACGGAACGCCACGAAGCTCGGCGCATCGACAACCAGCTCCGGGGCCGTGCCGGCCGTCAGGGCGATCCCGGCAGCTCGAGATTCTATGTTTCCTTAGAAGATGATATTATGCGTCGCTTCGGCGGTGATAAGATTAAGGGGTTCATGGAATGGGCCGGCTTCGATGAGAATATCCCCATCGAGCACTCACTGGTTTCCAAGGCCATCGGGAATACCCAGGTAAAGGTAGAAGCCTATCATTTCGATGTTCGCAAGCACCTGCTGGATTACGATGACGTATTGAACAGGCACCGTGAGAGCATCTACTCGGAGAGAGAAAAGCTCCTCAATGGCGCTGATCTCAAGTCCAATATTCGGGACATGATCGATAGGGAGATAAGCGATATTATTTCCGCCTCTCTTGCTGATGAACATGGCGATGATTGGAATCTCGACTGGCTGCTCGCCGCCGTCGGCGCCCTCTTTCCCCTGGCACCTGATATTAACAAAGATAATCTCGCCCGCATGAGCCGCAGCGAGATCGAGGAGCAATTGCTGCATTACGCCGGCTCGGTGTATGAAAAACGCGAGCAGGAAATTGGGGCCGACAACATGCGCATGCTGGAACGATTGGTGATGCTCCGGTCCATCGATACCCGCTGGGTAGAGCATCTGACCGCCCTGGACGATGTGCGCCGCGGAATCGGACTTTACGCCTATGCTCAGAGAGACCCCCTGGTTGCCTACAAGAAAGAGGCTCACGAGATGTTCCAGCACCTGCAGGCCGGCATCCAGCGTGATATCGTGCACACCATCTATCACGCCGGCATTCTCAAGGAAACCCCGCCGCAAAGGAAGCAGCCGGTGGGGGTGGGGCAGAAGGTGGGGCGCAACGATCCCTGCCCCTGCGGCAGCGGGAAAAAATACAAGAAGTGCTGCGGACGATGAACTCCGGCGACATAATGCCTATTCCCTCACAAGGAGTACGTGGTCTTAAAACAAGGCTCCACCGTCGAGGACGACAAACTAATCAACTTCTGCGCCCAAAGAATCGCCCCCTAACAGACTCATCACATCCAGCGCCTTTCTTATCGTGCCTTCAGACACGCCTGGCTTTCTGGCAAGAACCCGGTTGCTGGCCCTCCCGTCATTCTGCAGCTCCTGTATAAGCCCCTGATGATCTTGTGAAGCGGTTTCAGATGCTCCCCGTTCATGGTATAATCAGACTAGTGGGCAAACAGAGATGATCAGTATTGTTGTTGATGCTATGGGTGGCGACTATGCCCCGCATGAGATCGTGCGGGGGGCGGTGGAAGGGGCGCGTGGGCATAACATCGAAGTTGTTCTCGTAGGATCACGCGAGGCAGTAGAGGGTGAGCTGAGTGAGTGCGACCTCGACGGGGCAAGAATCAACACTTGCTGGGCTGAGGAAACTGTGGGCATGGAGGAAGACCCAGTCCGGGCCGTTCGTCGTAAGCCAAACTCCTCAATTGCCGTGGGGATCAAGCTAGTCAAAAGCGGCCAGGCCTCGGCATTTGTCTCTGGAGGCAGCACCGGTGCTGTAGCCACCGCAGCTTTACTTAGCCTGGGGAAGAAGAAGGGCGTATCACGCCCGGCATTGGGCATTGTTTTTGGTTCCCCTTCGGGCCCGGTTCTTTTCCTCGATGTGGGGGCGAATTCCGATTGCAAACCTCGGCACCTGCTGCAGTTTGCGGAGATGGGAAACGTCTACATGAAGAGGATATTTGACATTTCTGAACCTCGAATTGGGCTTCTATCAAACGGCGAAGAGGAGACCAAGGGGAATAAACTTGCCCGTGCCGCCTATCAACTGTTAGCAAAAAGCGAGCTGAATTTCTTGGGCAATGTGGAGGGAGACGACCTCCCCAAGGGGAAGACCGATGTAGTCGTAACCGATGGCTTTACCGGCAATGTAGTGGTAAAATTAAGTGAGGGATTGGGGGAAGTGTTCGCAGAGCTATCCAAACAGGCGGTTGATAACAATCCGATCTTCAGGGAAGCAGAGAAGCAGATACTGAACTATACCGCTCTAGGAGGAGCATTTCTCCTGGGAGTCAAAGGTAATGTAATAATCACCCATGGGAAGAGTGATGCCGGTGCAATGAAGCGAGCTATCCGACTCGCTGAGCGGATGGTGGAACAACAGGTGGCGGAAGCTATCGGAACTTAGACAGCGTTCAGCACCTCGCGAATTTGTCCTCGCGAACTTGTTTCTGTGAAGGCAGGAATGCGGCGATACGCCAAGCAGTAGATTGCAGGAGGAACAGATGACCAAACCAATAGATGTGAGCGATGCCGATTTTGAGCAGCTAGTGCTCAAAGCAACAAATCCAGTTCTGGTTGATTTCTGGGCTCCCTGGTGTGGGCCTTGCCGGGCAGTAGCACCCATTGTAGAGGAGCTGGCCAACGAGTATGCCGGGAGGATAACATTCACCAAGGTAAACGTCGACGAGAACCCCAAGACAGCCTCCAGATACAGCATCATGAGCATACCCACCTTGCTCCTGTTCAAGGATGGTAAGCCGGTCAAACAGATGGTGGGACTCCGGTCAAGGGAGGAATTCAAGAAGAACCTGGATGCCTCATTAGCATGAGCCATTCCGACGGATTATCAGGGATGAATTCTCAGAATAAACTCCTTTTCCTCACCGGACTCTTTGTCATCTGCCTGGGAGCGGCCAATATCCTCTCCGCAGCAAAGCTGATCAGCATCTTTGGATTTACCATCGATGCCGGAATAATTGCCTATCCCTTGACATTTCTCTTCACCGATGTGATCTCCGAGGTCTGGGGCAAGGGAACGTCGAGAAGCGTTGTCTGGGTGGGATTCTTTGCCAACATGCTGCTCATGCTGCTTATCTGGATAGGAGGGATCCTGCCTCCCTCTCCGGTGTGGGGAAATCAGGAATTATATCAGGCGGTCCTGGGGGCCGTTCCGCGAATCGTCGTCGCCTCCATGGCGGCCTACCTGATCTCACAGCATCACGACGTTTTCGCCTTCCACTTCTGGCGGACTAAGACCCGGGGAAGATGGCTATGGATGAGAAATAATCTCTCTACAGGAGTTTCCCAGGCCATAGACACCGTCGTATTCGGCGCCATCGCTTTCTACGGAGTCGTTCCTCTCAACGTCCTGGTGGGTGAGATAATCCTGGCCCAGTATGTAATTAAGCTCAGCATTGCCCTCCTGGACACCCCTATTTGTTATCTTCTTGCTGGCTGGGCCCGCGGCTTCGGAGCCACTGGAAGAACGGCCGAGTTCGGAGGGGCGGGCTGATAAGGAGGCTGTCGATGTAATAGATTTTCTCAGACTCATCTTGGTTGGAAGAGACTCAATCAATAAACAAGGAGGTATCAAAAAATGAGGATGAAGATAGCAAGAGTACTGCCCCTGTTCCTGGTGTTGACACTTGCCTTTGCCGCCGCCGGATGCCTGGTCCCGGTGGAAGAAGCGAGGGTCAAGATTGCTTTAACTCCAGAAGAACTGGTGGAGAAGATGGTTGAGGCAATCCGAGACGTGGAAAGTTACCAGTTTGATATGGAAATGACCATGGACATGAAAACTGTTAACTATGGGGAAACTATTGAGACGAGTTCCCTAATACAGTCCGCCGGCCAAGTTGACCGCACCAATCAGAGAATGATGACCACCATGATATTCGAAACGACAATGCCCCCAATGCCAGGAGTTCCCGAAGAGGTTATGGAAATGGAAATAGAAATGTACTGGCTTGATGGGATGATATACATGAAGGCATCCATGATGCTAGGTATGCCTCCAATGTGGACGAAAGGCGAGATGCCCTGGGTATGTTCCCTTGAGCAAGCGGTCGATCTGCTGAAAGTATCCCAGATTGACATTCTGAGGGTGGAGGAGGTGAACGGTGTCGAGATCTATGTGATCAAGGTAGTGCCGGATCTTGGTAAACTCTGGGAGATAATGATGACGACGATAATAGCGCCAGGAATGGATCTCGATCCTGTGGCAATGGGTATTGATCTTGAGGAAATGTTCGATAAAATAACCATGAAAACATGGGTCTGCAGAGACACCTTTCTTCCGGTGAAAGACCAATCACAGATGACCATGGTGCTCGAAGGAATGGAGAAGGAAATGAGCACAATATCGCGGTTTCACAGCTTCAATGAGCCGGTTACCATTCAGTTGCCTGCTGAAGCTGCCGAGGTGGAAGAAATGCCTCAGTGGTGATCGCAAATCCTTAATTGCAGAATCTGGGATCAGTCCCTGCTCGTTTGTCGGCATCTCGAGGAGTCGGCATCCTCAGATGCCGACAAGCGCCTTATTCGCATCCAAGATCATCAGGGGGATTCTCCCCCTGAAACCCCCTAAAGCAGTTGTGTTCTGGCCTTCAAAATGGGTATTGTGGCCCGGATTAATAAGTGT
>JALPXT010000045.1 GCA_023271485.1 Dehalococcoidia bacterium
AGATAAAACCAAATTCAGCATAAGTCAAGTCGAGTTCTTGCATCAGTACTGTTGCCAGCGGTGCGGTAACAAATAGCAACAGATGTAGGATAAAAGCGATACTAAATGAGAAAATGAGCATCAACACGTAGTGCTCGCTCTTTTTATTGTTCATGAGCATGTTTCCAGCCTCACTCCCAGCGAAACCGCCATACCGATAAGACCGAAAGCAGAACCGTGAATCCGAGGAGTATAACTATTTGGCTGGAGAAATTATACAGTGGGTCCCCCAGCCACAGTCCGCGGATCAGCTCTACCGCATAACTTGCCGGCAGAAGTGGGGCCAGATAATCGCCGACCCAGTCGGGCTGCAGCTTGAGGGGTATGAAGAGGTTCAGAAAAGAACATCAGGGTAAAGGAGAAGAGCATACCAACACCCTCGGCAGCCTTTGTGGTGCGACACAGGCTCGCAATGAGTATGCCTATAGATGTGATGCAGAGGACGATCAGTATAAATCCGGCTGAGAATGTCAAGATTTGGCCGCCAAACTCTGCATCATAGAGGAATATGCCTACTGCAAGGAGTGTCAATATCCCGAGCATCGTCATCACGAAGTTGGCAATACCTAGCGAAGAGAGGAGTGATAAAGATGTCATAGGTGTGGCAACGGTAATGAGGGCTAATATCCCAAGCACGGTCATCACGAAGCTGGCAATGCCCATGGCAAAAAGAAGGGTCAAAGGGGTCATAGGCGTGGCTTTGAGCTGCGTAAAGTATTTGATCTCACGATGAGTGGCGATGGATGTAGGAAGGGCGAAGAAGGCATTGGCGACAACAGCCAGCACTACAATAGATGGAAGAAGGTGATTGACACAAACAGGCATCGGCAGAATCCCCTCCATAATTATCAGGAAGAAGAAGAGAGGTATTATAAATGCAACCATGGCTCCCATTGGTTCCCGCTGGTACATCAGTTTTATCTCGATATATACCATCTTCAGGAACGGTCTTATGAACATCACGATATGTTCACCTCCTGTACGGTCTCCCTGTTTATTTCCTCGCACCGAGGATGGTAGGTCAATCCCTCATCTCCCGCCCGGTAAGGGAAATGAAGATGTCTTCAAGGGCTGGATCTTTAATAGAGAGGTCAGAAAAGCCGATATCTGATTCGGTCAGGGTGTTGATCACAGAAGCAACCCCTCGCTTGTCACTGCAGTAGACTACGACCTTACCACCGCTCTCTTCTATCCTCTTGATAGCATCGATATTAGCCATACGCTTCAGGATGGACGTATCATCGAGAGAGAAGGAGACCGTCACCCCAACGTCAAGCCCTTTTATCAGGTTGGCAGGCGTATCGAGTGCAATAACGTTCCCCTGATCTACGATGGCTACACGATCACACAGCCGCTCTGCCTCTTCCATAAAATGTGTCACCAGAACGACCGTCTTCCCCTTATCCCTTATCTCCTCAACCAGGTCCCATATCGCTCTCCTGGCGTGAGGATCGAGCCCTGTAGTCAACTCGTCAAAGAATATCAATCGTCCATCGTTGATCAGAGACAGCACAATAAAAAGTCGTTGTTTCTGACCGCCTGAGAGCGTTTCAAAATAGGAGTTTATCTTATCGCCGAGCCCCAGGCTCCTCAAAAGTGGGATTGGAGAAACCGGGCGGCCATAGAACGAGGCGAAGAGATCCACCGCTTCCAGCACTTTAATTCTGTCTGGGAGTCTGCCCGCCTGTAGTTGAATCCCACTATCCCGCCTTAGCCGCCGCCTTGTTTTCTCACCGCCCCTTATCATATCCATACCCAGTACTTCGATCTTGCCCCTGTCCGGGATTCTTAATCCTTCAATACATTCAACCAGAGTGGTCTTGCCCGCTCCGTTTGGGCCTACGATTCCGAATATCTCACCCTCAAATACCTCAAGGCTTATACCATCTACCGCTTTTACCTGTTGCTCGTTCGGCATTTTCTAGAATCCCAAATTATGTACGAAGCCTCGGTCGGTAGTTTTGAGTCCTTCCTCAGGATAACCAACCAGCCATCTCTGTTGACACCGATCAGGACACCGCAGCTTTTGCAGGGAAAAGTATTCGCAGATTGACTGTAGCATATGCTTCATGATTGCATGATATCATATGGTGTTATGCTCAAAGTTAAAGCAATTTTTAGATACTCCCCCCTCGTTGATTATATTTTTCTTCCCGCTTCAAATCCTTCAGCGATGGCCTCCAGCGCATTCCTCGGCTTCAGAGCGTCCCCTATAATATGAACCTCCGGAAAAATCCTCGCAATTTCGCTGGCAATCGAGTTATTGGATTTTGCGCCTAAAGCGAGAATGACGGCATCTAAATTCAAGAGTTTTTCCTCTTTTCCTTCCCGCAACATCAGAATTTCATCATCTTCTACTTTTTTGACTTCTGCAAACCGGAGGATATTAACACCCGCACCTTTCAGCAACCTTCTCAGATAAAATGATGCAATCGCACCCATATCTCTGCCCAAGTATCCTGTTGCCTCCAGAACCGTGACTTTCTTGCCTTTATCAGCGAGAAAATGAGCGGTTTCAAGGCCCACCGAACCGCCACCCAGGATAACTATCTTCTCACCCGGCGGAATATTACCTTTCAGGACTTCCCATGCTGTTATCACGTTCTTGTTTCCGGTCTTCACAAAGGATGGAATAATCGGAAAGGCACCCATTGCATAAATGATTGTATCTGGCGAACTTTCTGAGATTGAATCGATCGTTGCCGATTTATTGAGAACTACGTTAACTCCGGCCCTTCTCACCTGTCTTTCCATAAAGCAGATATATTCTCTAAACGTTTCTCTTCCCGGGGGTGCACCGGCCAATCGCAACTGACCACCCAAGACATCTTCCTTTTCCCATAGGGTGACATTATGTCCCCTTCGTGCCGCTGTCAGTGCCGCCTCAAGACCGGCAGGTCCGCCACCGAGAACGAGAATATTTTTGGGATTATCGGTTACTGATAATTCGGATTCTCTTTCCCGGAGAACGCGAGGGTTTACCAAGCATGTAACAATTTCTGTTTTTCCCGTCATCATACTGTTGTTGATTCGATCGATACAACCCTGATTGCAGCCGGTACATCTACAGATATCATCTACATTTCCTGAAATGGTCTTCAGGGGCAATTTGGGATCGGCAATGAGAGCCCTTCCCATGGCAACGAGATCTGCCTTGTTTGATCGTATAATATCCTCCGCCATGAATGGATCGGTAATCCTTCCGACAGCGATGACCGGACAAGAGACGACTCGTTTAATCCCTTCCGCAAGATTGACAAAACAGCCGGGGTTCTCATGCATGGGTGCCACCGTTGCTTTGTAGGACCCGTAGACACCTGCTGTGACATGAATCGCATCGGCACCGGCTTCTTCGAGTAAGGGGGCAATCTCCTGCATTTCCTTCAGGTTGGCACCCTCCTTTATATAATCATGTCCGTTCATTCTTACGATGACGGGAAAGGATGGCCCCAGTTCCCGCTTAATACCCTGGATTATTTCCACGCAGAATCGAGATCGTCCCTTTGCATCACCTCCATATTGATCGGTACGCCTGTTTGAGCGGAGAGAAAAAAACTGGCTGATCAGATATCCATGGCAGCCGTGGAGTTCAACCATGTCAAAGCCGGCCTCACAGGCCCGCCGGGCGGCTTTGACGAAGGCCTCCACAATCGACTCAATTTCATCAACGGTCAATTCTTTCGGAACATCTCTGCACACGGGGCATGCGATGGGAGATGGAGCCACGAGTTGTGCCCCCCAGAATTTTGTATGGACTTGCCTCCCAAGGTGACTTAATTGAACGGCAATCTTTGTATCATATTTGTGGACAGCATCGGTCAGACGTTTCAGAGAAGGAATGAACCGATCATCCGATATATTGAGATGAAAATTTGCGAATTTTCCTGCTGGTGGAACGTGCACTGACGCGGCTTCGGTGACGAGCAAACCTGTTTGACCTCTGGCACGTTCAACGAAGTAATCAATTATTCTGTCGGACGCTGTGCCATCCGTCGTGCCATTGGTAGCCATGGACGGCATAACAATCCTGTTCCTCAGTGTTACACCACCGATATTCGTTTTTGAAAAAAGTAACGGGAATCGCGACATAGTCTCCTCTTAATCACCATATTACAATCCTACTCGTATTTTTTTACCAGTTCTTCTTTTCGTAAAACCCGCAGGCCCCCTTCTGCCAGAGCTGCCATTTCATCTTCTCCGGGATATATGAAAACGGGAGCGATAAAATCTATCCACTCTCTGATCCAGCCGATCAACATTTCCGAATATGCCAACCCGCCTGTCATGACAACCCCATCAACCCTGCCCTTCAGGACAACCGACATGGCGCCGATATCTTTGGCTATTTGATAGGCCATTGCCCTGTAAATTAGCTTTGCCTTTTCATCTCCACTTGTGATCATTTCCTCGACCTTTCGGGCATCGTTCGTGCCGAGGTAGGCTGAAAGGCCACCCTGTCCTACTAATCTATTCTGTATTTGCTTTTTGTCGAATTTTCCCGAAAAAGCAAGCTCGATTAGGTCCAGAGTCGCCAGACCACCGGCTCTTTCAGGAGTAAACGGTCCTTCACCGAGTCCATGGGTACAGTCAATTACCCGGCCCTTCTGATGGGCCCCAATCGTGATTCCACCACCCAAGTGTGCAACCACAAGACTGACATCGTCACAGCTTTTCTCCATTTCCTTGGCAGCCTTTCGTGCTGCTACCTTCTGATTCAGGGCATGGAAGGCGCTTTTTCTTTCAAACTCTGGAATGCCGGATATTCTGGCCAGTGGCTGAAATTCGTCCGTACTCGGCGGGTCGATGACGATGCCTTGTACGCCGTATTTTTTTGAGATATCCCGTGCTATTGCGGGTCCCAATGCGGAGGGATGTTTTCCGTATTTTCCCGTGAGCAGATCATTGCGCATGAGTTCGTTAATTTCGTATGACCCTGCAGGTGCCGGCTTCCCAAGACCTCCTCGGCTTATGACCATATCGATTTCTTCCAGATTGACATCATTCTTTTTCGTAAAGTTAAGAAGGTCTTCCTCTCTTCGGGAAAGCTGATCGCTCAAGTCTGAGTACCCGGATAATTCTTCCTTACTATACGTGATAGTTTCACTGATTACCGGGGTCGTTTCCTGGAAAAAAGCTGCCTTTGTGGATGTAGAGCCTACATTGATGACAAGGAGGCGATGTTCTTTATTCATGACCCCTTCCCCCTTTCACAAATAAGCGCCGCCAGGGCTATCTCTACCACCTTGTTTTCGTTAGAAACAAAGGGTAAATCTAAAATAATGGGATTGCTTGTACCCATCAGCATTCCTGCCATCTGCATTTTGCCGATAAAGACAAGTAACTGGGCTAATGGATATCCTACTTCGATATCCGGGACCAGATAAATATCGACATTGCCGGTTACAATGCTATTAACTCCTTTTCTCAGGGCAGCATCCTTGTCCAGGGCGCAATCGATATCGAGAGGCCCTTCAACGATAACGTCCCCGAATTGCATTCTTTGAGACATTTTTGAAAGGATCGATGCATCCAGTGTAGAGGGAATACTGGGGTTTACCTGTTCAATGGAAGCGAGAGCAGCGACTTTGGGTGAATCGACTTCAAAAATCCGGACAAGACCGAGGGCATTTTCCAGGATCAGTTGTTTCTCGGCAAGAGTTGGAAAACTATTAATATAGGTATCGGTTACCAGGATCAATTTGTCTCTTTTAAGTAATTGAAATACGGAAACAAAACTTGCCAATTTGTTCCTTAGCAATCCCTTTTCTCTATCCAGAATAGAATCAATGAACATTTGATGAGGCACGTTTCCTTGCATTAAAATATCTGCCTGGTTTTCTTTGATGATTTGTATGGCTTTGTAAATCGCCCGGCCGGAATCTTTCTCATCAATAATTTCATGATTTAATGATGCAAGGGGTGTCGATTTTACAAGCATTTCGATTTCTCGTCCTTTGCCAACGAAAAGCGGCATTATGAAATTGCGTTCTGATGCTTTACTAAGGATTTGCATGTTTTTTCTGCTTGCCCACGGGACAACCACCCGTTTTCTGTCACCTTCATTTTCCGCCGTTTCTATGATTTTTTTAAATGTACCTATCATCCTAAACCACCCCCTTTATTCTGTCAGCTACGACAACGCCCATGGCAATCGTACCCGTAATGGAATCACAAGAGTCCGCTCGTGAAGGAACCAATACCGGTCCCTTTGACGTCATGACTAAGGAACGCCGGCTTACATTCAAAAGAAAGTCGAGCTTGCAGAGAATATTTCCTGTATCAAGTGATGGCACAAGGAGAATTTCGGGCAGTTTTCTCATGTCTATCTCTTCGTAATCAGCCAGTTGATTTACTTTACCGATGAAGAACTCGGAAAAGGACGTGGCTTTAATAATCTCGCATTCGCCGAGCTCACCTGACGCAGCCGCTTTTTGTAGCGATTGACCATCTTCATAAGAAGCAAGGGTACCGCCGATTTCCCTCTGGCCGGAAAGGACAGAGATTTTTGGTTTAGCATAGCCTAATACATGGAAGAGAAATACGGCATTTTTAAGAATAGCAACTTTGGCCTTATAGTCAGGATAAATATTCACGCCTGTATCGGTAAAGGCTATGAAATGATCGAGTCCCGGGATTTCCCATAGCGTTATCACGCTAATTGTTCTTCCCGTTCCTCTCTTCGATTCTTCTTTTATAATGGAACGATAGATGAAGGAGGTTGGAATCTGCCCCTTAGTTGACATATCCACGTCGCCCGCAAAGAGCATAGCCGTGCCGAGGTTGGATATGACCTGTCGATCCACCTCGAAGATTTTTTCCACGTTGCTGATGTCAAATTCAACTTCACCGGCCACTTTCTGCATCGTTTCCTGGTTACCGATAAGAACAGGTTCGATATAACCCCTCTGCCGGCTTTTTTTCACCGCCTCCATAAATTCACCGTCTTCAGGAGCGAGAACGGCCAGTTTTTTTGGACCTTTTTCTTTTGCCAATCGTGCAACATCGTTTAATGTTCTAATCATCGAACCCTCCTATACCCCCATTTTATCATATCCAAAAGAGATCATCACATCCACCCACGGTCCGAAAAGTCGGCTTCCCCGCCCACTCTTGCAAGAGGATCTACACTCTCCAATCTTCATTTCTCAATGGAGCGAACCGGCAATTTGACTCCCATGGAAGCAAGTTGCTATAATCCCAAGTGTGATCGTAGACTTCCACACTCATATCGTTCCCCCCGAGATAAAAGAAAGACGCGAAGACCTGGTGCGCCAGGACCCATGCTTTCAAGCCCTTTATTCTGATCCGAAAGTAAACCTTGCCACCGCCGAGGACCTGATTGCCAGCATGGACCGGGATGCCATCAACGTCTCGGTTGCTCTCAACATCGGCTGGTCGAGCCCGGAGTTGTGCCACAGGACCAACGACTACATTATGGAGTCCATAAGCAAGTACCCCGACCGCCTGGTTGGCTTCTGTTCCCTTCAGCCTAAATCCAGAGAGGCAGTATCGGAGATTGAACGCTGTGCCCGAGGTGGAATCCGGGGCATCGGCGAGCTGATGCCCCACATGCAGGGTTTCGACCTGGGCGACAAAGCCCTGATGTCGCCTGTCGTCGAGGCGGCAGAGGAGCACAATATGATCCTTCTCACCCACTCCTCGGAGCCGGTAGGGCATATCTACCCCGGAAAGGGCGATGTGCTGCCGGCAACTCTTTATCGGTTCATAACTAATTTCCCTGACCTGCTTATCGTCTGCGCCCACTGGGGGGGAGGGCTTCCTTTCTATGCCCTGATGCCGGAGGTCGCTCGTGCCCTCCAGAACGTTTTCTTCGATACCGCGGCTTCACCCTTTCTGTATAGAGACGAAATCTTCCCTTGTGTTGCTGAACTCATCGGAGAGGATAGGATTCTCTTCGGCAGCGATTATCCCCTCATCACCCAGAGTCGGATTGTCGAATTGCTGCGAAGCTTAAGCATGTCGCAGGAAACCAAGGACAAAATCCTGGGAGAAAACGCCCGCAGGCTTCTGGGACTTAGCTGATGGAACAAATCCGCGCCTTTATCGCTATCCGGTTGCCCGATCAGGTCAAATGCGATCTTTCTCAACTCCTGAATAGCATCAGGCCGGGTCAGGAAAGAGCCGTAAAATGGGTCAATCCCGATTCGATCCACCTGACACTCAAGTTTCTGGGGAACATTCCTGCTGAGAAGGTGGCTAATATTGCGCGGGCGATCGGCGAGGCAGCGGCCGTGGCAAAACCGTTTACCCTGGAGTTACAAGGGCTGGGTGCATTCCCCAGTTTGAGATCTCCCAGAGTGGTTTGGGTCGGAGTTGGGGGCGATGTGCAACTCATTGTGAACTTGCAGAAGCGGATCGACCAGGTCCTGATTCACCTGGGATTTCCAACTGAACGCCGGGAATTCTCACCGCATCTCACCCTTGGCCGGGTTCGCGATAAGGCTACCAGCCAGGAGCGGCGGTCTTTGGGGGAGTCAATCAGGTCAGTGCAACTGGAGAGTGGCCTGCCCTTCCTGGTGGATGAAGTTTGCTTGATGAGGAGCACCTTAACCAGCGCCGGAGCGATATACCATCGCCTCGCCAGCATTCACTTGACAGAAATCGACAGAACATGTTAAGATATATTAGCACTCTCAAAGGGGGAGTGCTAATAGTACGACCATCAGTGAAAGACACATCTTCAAGGAGGCTAAACCGGTATGCCCATATACGAGTACCGATGTATGACCTGCGGTTGCGATTTTGAGATAAGACAAGGATTTGATACCGAACCATTCAGTGTCTGCCCCAGGTGCCGGAACACGGCAAGGCGTATCTTCCGCCCCGCCCCGATCATCTTCAAAGGAAGCGGGTTCTACGTCACCGATTATGGCAGTGGATCTTCTACCATGGCTCGAAGCAAGTCAGAAGAAACCAAAGAGACTGAGACAAAAGCGGAGCCGGCATCCGCAGCAGCATCCAAGCCTGCGGGTGAGTGATGAAAGCTCTTCTACAGCGAGTGTCTCGAGCCTCTGTGAGTGTCGATGGGCAGATCGTCGGCCGGGTGGGGCCAGGGTTGGTTGTCTTTGTCGCAGCAGAAATTGGTGATAGCGAAACCGATGCTCGCTATCTGGCGGAGAAGACCGCCGGCTTACGCATATTCTCTGATGAAACGAGCAAGTTCAACCTCTCCGCCCTGGATACCAGAGGCGAGATTTTGGTGGTCAGCCAGTTTACCTTACTCGCCGATACCAGGAAAGGACGCCGCCCCAGCTTCACTGAAGCTGCCCCACCCGACAAGGCGGAGTCATTGATCGAGAGCTTCGTTCACTTCCTCCGCTCCACCGGACTCAGAGTCGAGACGGGTCAATTTCAGAAACACATGCTGGTGGAGATCCTCAATGATGGCCCGGTGACCATTCCGCTTACCAGTAAGAGATAGGGTTTCCCGCTCCGAGGCATCCTCATTTTTTCGCTGCTTTGCTTCTTATCTTCGCTATTGGCTTAGCCCACTGTGTGTCCTCCGGGGTCACCAGACCCATATCGCACGCAATCCGACTATACCTGATCTGCGTGCTTTTTCAGAGTTCTCGCTGGTAAAGATCCATTTCGCTTGATAACTGCAGACGGCCTCAGCTGTAATAGTAAAGAAATTGTGGCCGGCGGCATTCGGAGAACTAAAAATGAAAGACAAAATACTAAACAAGGTCTCTCCCGAACAGGCTTTAGCGATATTAAAGCGTTTAGCGGAGAAGAATTCAGATATAGCAGAACAGATTGAAGTGGAAGGGAAACAATTGCTTAAAGAGGTAGACCCGGAAGAAATCTGTGAAGACGTGTATTCAGCTTTAGACGGGATAGAGGTTGAGGAATTGTGGGACCGTTCCGGGTCTGACAGGTATGGCTATTCGTCACCAGAAGATATGGCGCTGGAAATGATAGAAGAAGAGTTGGAGCCGCATAACGAGGAGGTTCGCAGGTATTTGGAACTGGGCATGACAAAAGAAGCCAAGTTGTGTTGTATGGGCGTTTTGAAGGGACTTTATCGCTATGTAAAAGAGTCGGAGTCGGAGTTTAAGGATTGGGCAGTAGATATACCTGAAGAATGCTTTGGAGACTTATTGACTCAATGGAAAACGAGAGCCAAGAACAAGGATGATATTAGTGAAATGAACAGGTTTCTGGAAAAGGAATGCTGTGATTGGGCAAGATAGACGCTGAAGAAGTGAATATGGTTCAATCGCCGCAGTGGGCGTAACCTCAAAGGTCATTTAACCAGGAATGAATACCCAATCATATAGACCTCAGGGATATACTGGAAAGGGAGATCGATACCTTTCACGGCTAATCAAGGAACTCAAACGTATGCTCATAAGAGCTCAACGTTCGTTTGAGCATGATACCCTATATCTACCGAACTAGAAGCTCGAAGAGTTAGCCAGTGTCGCGGTTGAATTTGCTGAAGATGTCCACAATGATATCGGTATCTGGAGTAGCCTCGAACGATATAACCTTGAGTTTTTTAGCACTCCACTCCCACTCGTTCTCAAACCGAATGAGAAGATGGGAGAAAAAGCGATCAATAAACATCGCATTCACTACTTACTATGGGTGTTATATCCGGAGCTGAACCCCCAACTTATCCTTTCACCTACGCATCGGGACTTGAATCTCCTGGTGACAATAGTTTCAGATTTTCTAGAGGAGCGATTTGCAGAAATTCCGCGACGCTCAGAGATAAAAACATTCCTTAGCCAACCAAATAAGTTCGGATGGGATGTGAAGAGGAAACTACTCTGGTTAGGTAGGCATTCATATCTATTCCGTAATAACTTTCGGAACTATGTCGAAGACCGTGGGGGAAAACCAGAGATTCCCATCATTGATGATTTCGTTTGCCAGCAAACGACTCCCTGGTCTGGACTCGGTGTCATTGATATTCTGGCGGAAACCCTGAATGTATCCAAAGAGCAACGCTCCACCCTACGGAGTTGGTATGAAAGGCATGTTGCATATTATCGAGTCCTGGCAGTCAAAGGTTCAACAATCGAAGCACTGAACATAATCAACGATAAACCATATGTGATAAGATTGCCACATAATACAGACCAATTCGAGGTTGGG
>JALPXT010000046.1 GCA_023271485.1 Dehalococcoidia bacterium
AGCCAAAAGATATCGAGGCGCTTTTCTTCGGTAACGTGCTGGGAACGCACGAGGAAGGCCAAATGGGGATGGCCGCCTACGCCGCCGCCGACATAGGAATTCCCAATATCCCCACAACCAGATTCGAGGGTGTCTGCGCTACCGCCTCGGTGGCGATCAGGGATGCCTTCATGTGGGTAGCTTCGGGGTATTGTGATATCGTGCTCGTCGGTGGCACCGAGAAGGCCTCGGTGATGGACACCCCTTATGCCACGCGGACGTTTGCCATGGGCAGCGATAGCTACTACGAGGGCCCCGCGGGGATCACCTTTCCCGGGGTCTTCGCCATGCTGGCTCACCTCTATTCCCATAAGTACGGGATACCGCTCGCCAAACTCAAGGAGCAAATGGCAATGGTGGCGATAAAGAACCACCAGAACGGCAAGCTCAATCCCAAGGCTCAGTTCCAGTCAACCATTAGAGACCTCATGGAGGCGCGGATAGCCAGGGCAAGCCAGAGGGGGCAGCCGGTTCCCACCTGGGCGGATGAGATGGAGTTCCTTCGTGATATCAAGGTGAATCCCGTAATCGCCGATCCCTTGCAGCTCTACGATTGTTGCCCCTTCTCCGATGGCGCCGCGGCACTGGTCCTGGCCTCCAGGGACAAGGCCAGGAGGCTGACCGACAAGCCCGTTCTGATCGCTGGCGTGGGGCAGTGTTCCGCCGGCCCGCTCCACAATCAGAAGGACTTCACCAGGATGAAGGCTCGAATCCTATCGGCAAAGCAGGCCTATACTCAGGCGGGCATTGAGCCACAGGATGTCGACCTCTGCGAGCTTCACGATTGCTTTACCATCGCCGAGATCGTGGCCACGGAGTGCCTGGGATTCTTTGAGTTCGGCCAGGGAAGCCAGGCGGTGGAGCGGGGTGAGACCCAGATCGGCGCTAAGATCGCCATCAATCCCTCCGGTGGTCTTAAGGCAAAGGGCCATCCCATAGGGGCTACCGGTGCTGCTCAGGCATGCGAAGTGGTAAATCAGCTTCGGGGTGAATGCGGAAAGCGGCAGGTGGAAGGCGCAAAAATAGGCATGACCGATACCCTGGGCGGCGATGCCTGCACCATATGCAACATAATCCTGAAGAGGGGCTGGTAAACATGGAATATAAACTGACTCACAAGGCGTATACCAGTGCGCTGAGGGAAAACAGGCTGCTGGGACTCAAGTGTAATGCCTGCGGTGGCTACACCGTGCCCCCGAAGAAGGTGTGTATCGAGTGTGCCAGTGAGGACCTGGACGTCGTCGAGCTCAGCGGCAGGGGAGAGATCAGAACCTTCACCGTCATCCGGGTGGCGGCGGAAGGGTTTCAGGCCCCATACATTGTGGGCATCGTCGAGCTTGACGAAGGCCCGTGGCTCATGGGTAACGTCATCGATGTAGACTGCGATGAAGCCACCATGGATATGATCGGCAGGAGAGTTAGATTAGGCCATGCGGTTATCCCGGGAGACAAGTTCTCGGCCGGTGAGCGTGTGACTGCAACCTTTAGTTTGGAGAACTAACTATGAATAAGACGAAGAGGGTAGCCAGTCTTAAGCATCGCCGCAGGAAGAAGAAGATCGAGGAGAAGAGGAAGGCCGGGAAGGCGGACGGGCTCGAGGCGCAAAGGGCATAATGGGGCAGTTACCACCGCTGGTTCGGGCATTGCTTAAGGGAGACGCCTATCCGGAGAATCCCCGGCATCGAAGGGGGGTTTCAGGGGGTCTCCCCCTGATGCATCCTGTCGATCTGATGCAGACGCAGATGTCCTTCGTTTTCCTCCTTGGCGATTTTGCCTACAAGATCAAGAAGCCGGTCGATCTCGGCTACCTCGATTTCAGCACCCTGGAGAAGCGGCGCTTCTATTGCCAGCAGGAGGTGCAGTTGAACAGCCGCCTCGCCCCGGAGATCTACCTCGGGGTAGTTGAGGTGACCCAAAATGAGGGGCAGTTCTCCGTGGGGGGCACCGGTGAGGTTGTAGAATACGCCGTGAAGATGCGTCAGCTCCCGCGGGAACGCTGTCTGGACAGGCTCCTTGCCAGGGATGAGGCGACCCCCGCGATGCTGGTGAAGGTAGCACGGAAGCTGGTCGAGTTCCACCAGGCTTCCCGGTCGGATGAGGAAATTTCGAGGTACGGCGATATCGAGACTATTGTCCAGAACACGGACGAGAACTTCGCTCAAACGACAAAATATCTAAAGGTGTCCCTTTCCCCAGAAGCCTATGAGGGTATAAAGTCTTACACCACAAGCTTTATAGATAGACAAACCCCGCTATTCAAGCAGCGCATGGAGGAGGGCAAGATAAGGGACTGCCACGGGGATCTGCACTCGGCGCACATTTGTTTTGGCGATGAAGTCTATATCTTCGATTGCATCGAATTCAACGACCGCTTCAGGTACTGCGACGTAGCCAGTGAGGTAGCCTTTCTGGCTATGGACCTGGATGTGCATGGTTATCCCCATCTCTCGAGGCATTTTATTGATAGCTATGTCGGGCTATCCGGCGATCGGGAGCTTGAGCAGCTTCTCAACTTCTACCGGTGTTATCGGGCCTATGTCAGGGGAAAGGTGGAAAGCTTCAAGCTCGATGACCCGCATATCTCGGATGAGGAAAAGGGCCGGGTTCTGGGCATCGCCAGGAGGTACTTTGAGCTGGCGGAGTCGTATGCATTGAGGGGCGAGTGGGAGGGATAATCAATTGAAGGAGCCATTTGCCGAATTCATAAGAAGGCTGGAGTTCGGAATCCTGCTCATTACCTGCGGCCTTCCCGGTAGCTGGAAGACCGAGACGGCTGAGGAGGTTTCCAAAATCAAGGGCTACCCCATCATCCGAACCGATCTCGTCAGGCTGGAGGTGCTGAAGGGTGAGGATATCTTCGATGAAAAGGTGGCCTCGGATATGGACAAGCGCCGGAAGGTCTACGATGAGGTATTCCGGCGTGCTGGTGAGAGATTGGAGAAGGGTGACGGGGCGATACTCGATGCCACCTTTGTCACCCAGTCGCTGCGCCGGCGTGCGGCGGAGATCGCTGCCAAACACCATCGGACGTTCGTCATCATGCAGACGAGCTGCCCGCAGGAGGTATCCATTGCCCGCATACTCAGGCGGACAAAGGAAAACTATGAATCGAACGCCCTCACCGAACAGGCCTATTTCAACAACAAGGCAAAGTTCGAGGCTGTCGATCTCGATGATTTCAAGTGGTTGTATCCCAATCTAAGTATAATCCATTTCACCGTTGATACCCGGTACGACCCCCCTGAGGATTGGTACGTCACCGGCGTGGAGAAGAGGTAATATTCATCACATAGGGCACAGTATTATACGCATTTCAGCAAGGAGGATGATGTGACAAAACTGACTCTTTTGGAAATATCTGATCAAATATCGGAGACGGTGTATGATTTCTACACAGACAGGATTGATCCAGAGTGGTTAACAACGGACAGCATTTTGGATCAAGCTTGCTCTGATTTGCCATCCAAGGATCTTAGATATCTCATCCCCAAAGTTATCTTGGTCGATAGGTATTATAAAGCTAACCTGATCAGATTCTTCCCCAAACCAAATGATGATGAACTCGATTGCAGGTTTGAATACTACAAATCAATTGCCCAAGAGCTCAAGGAATTAGGCTTAGATGGACGAATCGAAGACATTTGCAGGAAAGCCCCAAGGCTCTGCGCGTGTAACTTGGGACTTGTGGTAAAGCTTTGCAATGATGTTTGTGATGCTATAAAGAAAACCACAAAAAAGAGTTGCCCCGTTTTTGCCTCTAAGCTACTGCATTTCAGTGCGCCTGACCAATTCCCCATTATTGATGATAACGCTGAAAAGAAATTAAAGGATGTTCTCAATCAATTAGATGATCATGCCAATGAGACGATTGGTGAAGTGAGAGCTAAGGTTGACAAAGAAGTACTGCTTGACCGCTGGCATGAGAACGACCCTGATCATTTTCTTGAGCACTGGGAAAAAGAGAAAGATGGGTCAAAGCTACTCGGAATCCTCGAGGAGGAATGTCCAGAGTACTATAGAGAACTAGTAGATCAATGGTTGGCTGATAAGTACGGAACGTTTGCAAGGGATATTTTTTGCTTGCAACAAGCAATATACCTTAGTGGAGGGCCAATGTATTCGTTCAGGGAATTGGACAAGTATCTATACCCAAGCCGCTGACAAGAAGAAGCTGGTTAATAAGTGAGCGCGTGAGGTATTGGCTTAGCGACTTATCTTTGTCTAATGTGCTTCAAGAGGTCGCAAAGTTTTGGAATGATCGCTGAGATGAAACAAAGTGAAGATAGACCTGCACATCCACACCAGGACCGGCTGCGATGGCAATCTCTTCGTCAAGGAGCATATATATTATGATTAGCACTAGACCAACCAAGGAAAATCCCCCCAGTGCAGTCACCAGTGTCTCGCTCTTGACAATTCTCATTATCAAAGATAGCGAGAGATACATGGCCAAGTGCCCTGAATTAGACCTTGTTACCGAGATGGACACCCAGGAGGAAGCATTGAAGGCTATGGTTGAACTCATAGGAGAATATGCAAGAGACTACAGATCACGGGAGGAAACATACCTGAAGAGCCCCAACAGAGCTCACCATAAGCCGTACGTGGATCGAATTATCGGATGCCGAGACGAATGGGAAATGATGGAACTCGTTGGGGTACGATATGGCCATCTACACGTATAGCGATATGCGCTATGTATTGCGCAAGCTTGGGTTTGAACTTATCAGAAGCAGGAAACACGAAACCTGGGAAAGAATCTTGGGAGACGGGGCTATTCTCCAGGTAAGAATCAGTCACAAAGGCAAAAGGGATATCCCGCCTGGAACATTTTACGAGATGCTAAGGCAAGCCGGCATTGACAAGAATACATTTCTGAAGGTGCTTCGAGAGTAAGTGAAGATAGACCTGCACATCCATACCAGGACCGGCTCCGATGGCAATCTCCCCATCGAGGAGGTCTTTGAGGAGGCAAAATTAAGGGGGGTCGAGCTGCTTTCAATCACCGACCACGATTCGGCGGACTGTCAGGCAGCAGCGATCTCCCTGGCGAGAGCGAAATGTCTATCATATATCACCGGCGTAGAATTAAATGTCACCTTTCAGTATCCTGGGAGGAAATCCGTCTCCCTGGATTTCCTGGGGTATCGATACGATATCGACAATCGAGAGCTGAAGAGCAAGCTTCGGGTGATGAAGGACCATCGGGAGAGACGAGCACGCCTGATTTTGGACAACCTCAATGCCGAGTTCGATAAGGAGGGCACGGAGAGGTTCACTGAGGAAGACCTCGGGAGAATTCAGGACAGCGTCGACGGCGCCTTTGGCCGGCCGCACATTGCGAATTACCTGATCGAGAAGGGGATCGTCAAGGACAAGCAGGAAGCCTTCGACAGATACCTGGTGAGGTGTGATGTGCCCAAGTATCCCCTTTCTCTTGCCGAGGCGTCAAGGCTGATCAGGAATGCGGGCGGCATACTTGTTCTAGCCCATCCCAACGATCCGAACGGAACATCACTGATAGGCATAACTCGGGATCTGGAGGCGCAAACAAGGATCATCGAAGAGCATATGCTGGGCTACATCGATGGCGTTGAGTGCTGGCATTCGAGGCACGATCCTCAGACGACACGGCACTATATCGAGTTCGCCGGGAAGCACAGCCTGATCATGACCGGCGGCAGCGACTGCCATCAGGCACCGGTTCTCATCGGCACGCTGGACATACCAGATTGCGTTGCGGGACAGTTCGAGGCATAGGAAGTTTTGAAATTCCTTTGCCTCGAAAAGGGGCGAAGCCCCTTTAAAAGTCCCAGGCATGGCCGTCTTTTAGGGGGTTTCAGGGGTAAAATCCCCCTGATGATCTGTGCGGTTGAAGAGCGATGAAATTCAAGCCAGTGCAGTTACCTGGAAAGAAGGGGAGCGATAGGAAGCATAGCCCCGGCGTCAGGAGATTGAGCGATAGATCGGAGATACTCTCCTATCTGGAGCGGGAGCGCAGTTGCTGCGCCGCGGCCATCGCTCACCTCGAACCAGATCTCTGGGCGATCTCGAAGTTCTTCGTGGCGATACACCATGAGACCTTCGCTCTCTGCCTGATTTCCAGGAGCATGTCGCCCAGATTCATCATGACCCTGGGCAACGAAGCCGTGCTGAATTGTCTTCTTGGTTCGATATCGCTTCCCGACGAGGCGTTCATCACCTGCCGGCCCAAGCATCTGGACGCCATCGAAAGGCATTATGATCTCGAGTGGCACCGTTTAATGAAGCGCATGGCAACTGTCAGGGAGACCTTTAGCCCCCTGGGGGAGGAGGCGATACAGTTGACGGCCGCTCAGGTGAAAGAAGCGAATAAACTTTGCGAGGATCATACCAGGATACCCTCTCCTCGACACATAGGGAAAGGGGTGTTCTACGGCATCTACCGTGACGGGCGGCTCGTCGCCGCGGCAGGTGCCCATCTCATTTCCCCGACCTATGGCATCGCCTATCTGGAAGATGTCCTGGTCCATCCGGCGTATCGCAATCAGGGACTGGATACTATCTGCATCAGCGCCGTCGCCGCCGATCTCTTCGATTATTGCACCGAGGTGGTGATCGGCGTGGAGCCTCAGAACTTGCCGGCCGTGAAGGCCTATGCCGGTTTGGGATTTCGAGATGACTGCCTGATCGTCGAAGCCATGGGACGACGCCACAGCTTTGTGGGTGCCATAATAACCAATCTCTGGAAGCAATTTAGATGGAATCCAAAATATGAGGAAAGGACGGAACCCTATGGATAAGGTTGTTGACTATGATGTCAAAGACCTTTCTCTGGCCGGGGAAGGCGAGCTGCGCATTGACTGGGCATCCCGTGAGATGCCGGTGATTCGGTCTATCCGGGAGAAATTCGCCGGGGAGAAGCCGCTGAAAGGGGTAAGAATCTCGGCGTGTCTCCATGTCACCACCGAGACGGCGAACCTGGCGCTGGCGCTCAAAGACGGGGGAGCCGATGTCGCTCTCTGCGCATCAAACCCGCTGAGCACACAGGACGACGTGGCCGCTGCCCTGGTGGGATTCGGCATACCGGTCTATGCCATCAAGGGCGAAGATGAGAAAACCTACTATCAGCACATAGGCGCGGCGCTGGATCATCAGCCTCAGATCACCCTGGATGACGGGGCTGACCTGGTGGCCATCATTCACAAGGAGCGTCAGCATCTCATAACAGGCATAGTGGGAGGAACTGAGGAGACCACCACCGGCATCATCCGGCTGCGGAGCCTTCAAGACGAAGGCCGGCTGAGGTATCCTATTATCTCGGTAAACGATGCCGACACCAAACACTTCTTCGATAACCGGTACGGCACCGGACAGAGCACCATAGATGGCATTACCCGGGCGACCAATATCCTCTGGGCCGGGAAAAGAGTAGTTGTAATTGGGTATGGCTGGTGCGGACGGGGGATTGCCATGCGGGCCAGAGGGCTCGGAGCCCACGTCATCGTGACCGAGGTCGATCCCATCAGAGCCCTGGAAGCGGTGATGGATGGCTATCAGGTCATGCCCTCACGCGAGGCGGCCAAATTGGGTGATATTTTCATCACCATAACCGGCGGACTGAACGGCCTCGATAGAGCTCATTTCCTGCTGATGAAAGATGGGGCTATCATGGCCAACAGTGGCCATTTCAACGTCGAGATCGATATCCCCGCTCTGGAGGATATGGCTAAAGAAAAGAGGCGTCTGCGCCCCTTCGTCGATGAATACACCATGGATGATGGCCGGCGGTTGTTTCTTCTGGGGGAGGGCCGGCTCATAAATTTGGCGGCCGCCGAAGGGCACCCGGCGAGCGTCATGGATATGAGCTTTGCCAATCAAGCACTCTCGGTGGAATATATAGTGAAGCATGGCAAGGAACTTGAGCCCCGGGTCTACCCCGTCCCGAAGGACATCGACCGGGAGATCGGCCGGCTCAAGCTCCTCTCTATGGGAATCACCATCGATACCCTGACCGATGCACAGAGGAAATACCTGGACAGTTGGGAGAGCGGGACCTGAGGAGGCTGCCAGATGAAGCTGGATCGCGAAGAAGTAGAACACATTGCCCGGCTCGCCCGACTGGGGCTCAGCGAGGCGGAAACGGAGATATTCCAGTCGCAACTATCCGATATCCTGGAGAACTTTGATATTCTCCAGGAATTGGATACCGGTGATATTCCTCCCACCGCTCATGTCATCGAAATGAAGAACGTAATCCGCGATGACGAGGTAGCGCCTTCCCTCGCCCAGGATGACATTCTGGCCAATGCTCCACGCCAGGAGAACGGCTTCTTCAGGGTCAGAGCAGTGCTGGAGTAAGCATGCCGCTCGATTCTATATTCATCAAGGGTGCTCGGGAACACAATCTCAAGAACATCGACGTCACCATCCCCAGGGACAAGCTGGTGGTCATCACCGGTGTCTCCGGGTCGGGGAAGAGCTCTCTGGCCTTTGATACTGTCTATGCTGAGGGGCAGCGCCGCTACGTGGAATCCCTCTCGGCCTACGCTCGCCAGTTTCTGGGTCGGATGGAGAAGCCCGATGTGGACTACATCGAGGGGCTGAGTCCAGCGATCTCCATCGACCAGAAAGGGGTCAGCCATAATCCCCGCTCCATCGTCGGCACGGTGACTGAGATATATGACTACCTGCGCCTGCTCTTTGCTCGGGTGGGCCATCCGCATTGCCCTCAGTGCCGGAGAGAAGTCTCCCGCCAAACGGTGCAGCAGATCGTTGATACCATTCTGGAGCTCCCCGAGGGGCAGCGCTTCATGGTTATGGCACCGGTGGTCAAGGACCGCAAGGGGGAATATCAGTCCGTCTTTGAGGACTTGAGAAGGAGCGGTTATGTGCGGGTGCGGGTGGATGGTGGAATTCATGACCTGACGGAGGAGTTCAACCTGGATAGGTATAAGCGGCATACGATTGAAGTGGTTGTCGATCGACTGGTCGCCGGCAATCACAGCGACGGGGCGGGGCGAGTGGCGGATTCGGTGGAAACGGCGCTGAAACTGGGGGGAGGGGTGGTGCTGGTAGCGATTGCCGATGGCGAGGAGCTTTTATTCTCGGAGCACTTCGCCTGTCCCCACTGCGGGATAAGCATCGGGGAGATCACCCCGCGTACCTTCAGCTTCAATAGCCCCCATGGTGCTTGCCCGGCTTGCACCGGACTGGGCGTGAAATCGGAGATCGATCCTACTCTCGTCATCCCCAACAAAGAGCTCTCGCTGGCTGAGGGAGCCATCCTGCCCTGGACTAAATCCGGCGCCATGAGCAACTGGTATGGCTATCAGATAAACGATCTGGCTTGCCGATATGGATTTTCCACTCGTGTGCCGGTGAAGAAGCTGACCGAGGAGCATCTTGCCCTGATCCTATACGGGGAGAGAGGGGAGCCGGTCAAAGTGCGCACCCGGTTTGGTATCCGGGAGCACTTCACCGGCTTTGAGGGGGTGATCCCCAACATGGAGCGGCGCTACCGGGAAACGGAGAGCGACTTCGTCCGCTCCGATATTGAACGCTATATGAGTTCCCGATCTTGCCCGGTTTGCCAGGGGCAGCGCCTGAAACCCGAATCCCTCGCCGTAACCATCGAGGGGCAGAATATCTATCAGGTGACCTCGTTTTCCATCGCTGAGGCGCTGGGATGGGTTGAGCTTCTGGAAGGATCAGGAGATGGGGGAAGCAAACCCGTCCTGAGCCCACGCGAGCAGATGATCGCTCGCCAAATCCTGAAGGAAATTCGAGCACGCCTGGGATTCCTGATGAATGTGGGGCTTGATTATCTCACTCTGGATCGCCCCTCCGGCTCGCTCTCGGGCGGGGAGGCGGAGCGTATTCGCCTGGCCACCCAGATCGGGAGCGGACTCATGGGCGTGCTCTATATCTGCGATGAGCCCACTGTGGGGCTGCATCCGGTCGACGGGTCACGACTCATCGAGACCCTTAAAGGTCTACGAGACCTGGGCAACACCATCCTGATCGTGGAGCACGATGAGGCCATGATGCGTGCCGCCGACTGGATCATCGATCTAGGTCCCGGTGCCGGAGAATACGGAGGAGAGATCGTGGCCAGCGGGCCGATTGATGCGATTATGAGCTGTCCGGAGTCGCTCACCGGGCAGTATCTGACAGGAGCGAGGGAGATACCTCTTCCCGAAAAGCGGCGCGAGGGGTCGCGAAATCAACTTATCATCAAAGGGGCCAGGGAGAACAATCTCAAAGGCATCGATGTTGCTCTCCCTCTGGGGGCATTTATCTGCATCACCGGCGTCTCCGGCAGTGGCAAGAGCACCCTTATTGACGAAATCCTGCGTAAGAAACTGGCCCAGGTGTTTTATCGGGCCAAGGAGCGGCCAGGCGATCACGATGAAATATTGGGCATCGAGCACATTGACAAGGTGGTAAGCATTGACCAATCGCCCATCGGCCGCACTCCCCGTTCAAACCCGGCAACCTACACCGGTGCCTTCACCCCTATTCGAGAGCTCTTCGCTCAGGTCCCGGAGGCGCGAGTGCGTGGCTACCGGCCGGGGAGGTTCTCCTTCAATGTTAAGGGTGGGCGCTGCGAGGCCTGCCGTGGCGAGGGGTATATCCAGATCGAGATGCAGTTCCTGCCCGATGTCACCGTTCCGTGCGAGGTATGCCGTGGCAAACGGTATAATCGTGAGGCACTCGAGATTCGATTTAAGGGCAAGAACATCGCCGAGATTCTGGAGATGAGCGTCGAGGAAGCCAGCGGCTTTTTCGAGCACTTCCCCGCCATTAAGTCCAGGTTGGGCACCCTCAAGGATGTGGGGCTGGGTTACATCCGACTGGGGCAGCCGGCGACGACCCTCTCCGGTGGTGAGGCCCAGCGAGTAAAGTTGGCCACGGAGCTCTCCCGCCGCGCCACCGGCCGCACGCTCTACATTCTCGACGAGCCCACCACGGGGCTCTCCTTCC
>JALPXT010000047.1 GCA_023271485.1 Dehalococcoidia bacterium
AGGGTTTCTAATTGAAGAAATCATCATGATTAAACCGAGATTACTCTTGCTTATGGGGAAGATAAGCCGCGATAGCTTCTTCGATTATGTCTTGAAGGTTAGGTATCCGCGGCGGCTTACGGATCATATTTCAGATATTTCTCTAGCTGGAAAGATGCCTATGTTTTCTGTAAGCAATTTGAATCTGCATGTGTTACCTATCCAGCATGCGAGTGGTACTAACCCACGCTTCCCCAGTATGATGACTGATAATGCACTGGTAGAACTCATCAGGGAGGTACTGGAATAACTGATTTGGTTATAGTCATTTGCATGAAGCGTTTTAATGCCCTTGAACAACTTGTCAGCCTAGCCAGCGATTTTCTTATGGACTATTAGGCTCTCCCTGCCATTACCCCTAGGCTTCGCCAGGGACCGGCCTCAAGGATATTCATTCTAATGCTTTCTGCAGAGAACTATAATTCCTGGACGAGAAGCCCCGGCGAGCTTTTATGGGGCCAAATGTCTGCATAAGGTTCCATTTGGGGTGTTATCCTGCGCTTTTGTGGGATGATAATTGTCAGGTCTTGAAAGAATGAGGTGAAACAGAATGAGTAGTAAAGAAATACTAGAACAAGCAATGGTGCTTAAACCGGAAGAGCGATTTTTGATCGTTGAGGGCTTGTTGAAAAGCCTTGACGAGCCTGATCGAAATATCGATGAAATATGGGCGGAAGAAGCAGAAAAAAGGCTCAAAGCATATAGAGAGGGAAGGCTTGAAGGAATTCCTATGGATGAAGTATTCAGGGATAAATAATGAAAGTCATCTTCTCAAGATATGCGAAGCTGGAATTGGAGGATGCAACGCATTTCTATCATCTTTATCATTGCCGTTGCGCACCAGCATCGAAAACCAGATTACTGGATTGAAAGGAAGAAAACATAACAAGGCAAATGCATACGGACCGCAAAAAGCGCCGCTCGTTCCTCGCTCCGCTTTTTGCCACCGGTGATTTGCGACGTTACGTTCAGAACATCCTAATTGATAAGCTGCTAAGATATGAAAGGATGTACCAAAGATGGTAGCCAACCTACGAGCTCTACCGATAGACGAAAGGATACGGCTGGTAGAGGATATATGGGACAGTATCGCTGCTGATCAAGTGGCTTTGCTGATGACAGGTGAACAAAGGGCTGAGCTTGATAGGCGTCTGGATGCTTACGAATTGGACGGAATTAGAGGTCGCGAGGCCACAGAAGTGATAGCAGATATCAAGAAGCGATGGTGAGTAGGGGCGAAAAATCTTTCGCACTTACAAGCCATCCTTGTAAATCATGGAAGGACATGCTATAATTACAAGGATGATTGAGCGACGTCTGACCCCCCTTCTGCTGCAACGCCTGCTTGAAGCACCCGCCGTTATCCTGTTGGGGCCACGCCAGGTGGGGAAGACGACGTTGGCGTTTGAAGTCGGACGGAAACAAGAGGCCCTCTATCTAGACCTGGAGTCAGAGGCAGATCGGGCTCGACTGAGCGAGCCGGAACTCTACCTTATCGATCGGTTGAATCGATTGGTTGTCCTGGACGAAATACACCGTGTACCTCAACTGTTCCTCGCACTACGCGGTCTGATCGATCGGGCCCGGCGCGCCGGCCGCCGTGCGGGGCTTTACCTGCTTCTCGGTTCGGCTTCATTGGAAATGCTCAAGCAATCCGGAGAGACATTGGCCGGACGGGTGAGTTATCTGGAGCTCAATCCGTTTGACATCCTGGAAGTAACAGAGTCAGCAGGTGATGCCGCAGTCGACAGGCTGTGGCTGCGCGGCGGGTTCCCCGATAGCTTCCTGGCGGCGGATGAAGCGCGCAGCCTGCGCTGGCGACAGGATTTTATCCGTACGTATCTGGAGAGAGACATTCCGCAGTTCGGTCGCAGGATCCCTGCTGAGACGCTGCGCCGATTCTGGGTGATGCTGGCCCATAACCAGTGTGGTCTGCTTAACGTCGCTCAGCTTGCCCGTAACGTCGGCGTGGATGCCAAGACCGCCGCTTCCTACATCGACCTCTTGGCTGATCTGTTGTTAGTGCGCAGGTTGCCCGCCTGGTACGCCAACGTGGGCAAGCGCTTGGTGAAATCTCCCAAGATTTCCGTGCGCGACAGCGGTATCGTCCACGCCCTGTTTTCTATCAATGATAAAGACGCGCTCCTCTCGCATCCGGTGGTGGGAGCAAGCTGGGAGGGGTTCGTCATCGAGAACCTGCTCACCGTAGCGCCGGAAGGTGTGCAGGGGTATTTCTACCGCACCGGCGGCGGAGCTGAAATAGATCTACTGTTGCATTTCCCCGATGGACGGCTCTGGGCAGTCGAGGTCAAGCGCAGCCTGACGCCGCACCCTGAGCGCGGGTTTCACTCAGGATGCGCCGATTTGAACCCGGTTCGCCGCTTTGTGGTCTATCCGGGCGCTGAAACATACCCGCTGACCAAAGACATCCAGGCCATCCCTCTACGAGAGCTTGCCGGCTTGCTGGTGGAGCAAAGATAATCGCGGAGCTGTCCAATTACGGCTTGAAACGAGGAATCATGGCTACACCAATTGATAAGTTCCAAGCGCTCTTGCGCGAGCTTTTCCAGTTCGACTGCGCCGACCTGGACTTCGGCATCTACCGCATCATGAACTACAAGCGAGACGTGATCGAGAAGTTCATCACGCAGGACCTGCCGAAGGCCATCGCCGAAGAGGTGGATCGCGGCGCGCTGGCCGACCAGTCCCTGGCTGCCAGGGAACTAAAGGAAGTCGCCCAACAGATCATGCAGACACTGGGGAACGACGCACTCGATGCGGACGGCAACCTGGCCGAGGCCTACCATGGCACTCCGCTTGGCAAGAAGTACCGGGATCTGAAGCCGAAAGCTGCCGGTGGTCGCGGCCGCGAAGCCGTAGAAGCCAGCATCTTCAACCACCTGTATGCCTTCTTCAGCCGCTACTACCAGGACGGCGACTTCATTTCGAAGCGGCGCTACTCAAAGCGCCAGCGGTACGCCATCCCTTACAACGGCGAGGAAGTCTACCTGTACTGGGCCAACAGCGACCAGTACTACGTCAAGACCGCCGAGCACTTCCACGACTACACCTTCACGTCACGCGGTGTGACGGTCCATTTCAAGCTCCAGGCCGCCGATGTCGAGCAGAACAACGTCAAGGGCGACAAGCGGTTCTTCCTGCCCTGCGCCAAGGAGATCGCCTGGGATGAGAAAGCCAACCAGGTTGTCATCCCCTTCGAATACAGGCCGCTGACCACGCAGGAAGAGATCGCCTACGGCAAGAAGAACCAGCAGGACGCGATCATCGCCGAGGCCCTGACCGAGATTCCCAAGCGGCTGTCACCGAAAAGCGTGGGGCAGGCGCTGGTGGCCCTGACGGCCGAGCGCCGCAAGAACAGTGACGGCCAGCCTGTTACCTACCTCGAACATCACCTGCGGCAGTACACGCGGCACAACACGTCCGACTTCTTCATCCACAAGGACCTGAAAGGGTTTCTCTCACGCGAGCTCGACTTCTATCTGAAGAACGAGGTGCTGAATCTCGACGAGATGGAAACCGCTGGCGAGGACCGCGCCGAGGGCTGGTTTCAGATTATGCGTGTCATCAAGGCTGTCGGCGGCCGGATTATCGACTTCCTGGACCAGATCGAGTGTTTCCAGAAGATGCTCTGGGAGAAGCGCAAGTTCGTCACCGAGACGCAGTATTGCATCACCATCGGCAACATTGACGAAAGCTTCTATCCCGACATCGCCGCCTGCGAGCCGCAGTGGGCGGAGTGGAAGGAATTGTTCCACATCGACGAGGAAGAGACCAACCTGTTCAACTCGGGCAAGGATAAGAAGGGCAAACGCATTGCCTTCTTGAAAGGAAAGCCAACGCTGGTTCTCGACACCAAGCACTTTGACGTTGATTTCGTGGATAGATTGCTGGCGAGATTTGAAGACTTGGATGAGATGATTGACGGGGCGCTGATTCACAGCGAGAACTTCCAGGCACTCAGCCTGTTGATTGAGAACTACCACAACAAGGTTGAATGTGTCTATATCGATCCGCCATATAACACTGGCGATTCAGAGATTCTCTACAAGAACGAGTACCTTTGCTCTTCATGGCTGACTCTGATGGAAAATCGGCTCGCCTTGACGATGCAGTTGCTTGCCGAGGACCCCGTTCTTTTCATCGCGATTGATGACTTCGAAATGGCCGATCTCTGCGGGTTGATCGACAAACACTTCCCCTTCCTGCGCCGCGAGATGATCATTGTCAACCACCATCCCCAGGGCGGAAAAGCGAAGACGCTGGCAAACACCCATGAGTACATGCTCAGCTGCGTGAGCAGAACGTCAGACCGCACATTGGCTGGGCGCATGAGTGAAGATGGGGTTGAGCTTCGTCCGTTCAAGCGTAGCGGAACGGCTGAAAGCAACTTCCGATATGGAAGGCCTAACAGTTTCTACGCCATTCTGGTTGACCCAGACAGCAAGAAAGTGGTTGGAGTGGAACCTCCGCCCGCGCGGGGTAGTAGCGACTACCCAACTGACAGGACCAAAGAGGGGCATGTCAGAGTCTATCCGCTCGGAGCTCAGGGCGAAGAGAGAGTGTGGCGGCGCTCCTATGAGTCGTGTCTACCGTTGGTTGAAGACCGCAAGCTGCAGTGCAGCAACAACATGACAATCTATCAGCTCATTGAGGCCCAAGATCGAACCGCAGCGCTTTTCAGTAACTGGGTGGACCCGCGATACAATGCGGGAACCTTCGGCGCAAACCTGCTCGGGGATATCATTGGCGAGCACAACCCGTTTTCTTACCCGAAGTCGATACACACCGTAGGCGATGCCATCTTCGCCGCTGGCGTGGAAGACAATGCGTATTGTGTTGATTTCTTCGCCGGGTCTGGCACAACCGGCCACGCCGTCATCAATCTCAACCGCGAAGATGGAGGAAAACGCAGGTTTATCCTTGTCGAGATGGGTGACTACTTCGACACAGTTCTGCTGCCCCGCATCAAGAAGATCACCTTCACGCCGGAATGGAAAGATGGGAAATCCAAGCGCATGGCCACGCAGGAAGAGGCCGAGCGGGGTCCGCGCATCGTCAAGTACATACGCCTCGAAAGCTACGAGGACGCACTGAACAACATCGGGTTCGAGGATGCGTCCGGACAGCAGGCGCTGCAGTTCGAGGATTACCTGATCAAGTACATGCTCAAATGGGAAACGCGTAAGAGCGAGACGCTGCTGAACGTGGAGAAGCTGGCCCGTCCGTTCGGCTACAAGCTCCACATCCACGCCGACGGGCAGACCACCGAGAAGGTCGCGGACGTCCCCGAGACCTTCAACTACCTGCTGGGACTCCATGTCCAGACTCGGCGGGTCTACTACGACGACGGACGGCGATACCTGGTCTATCGCGGCCGGATAGACCACCGGCAGATCGTGGTCATCTGGCGCGAAACTGAAGGTTGGCAGAAGGCGGACCTGGAGCGGGACAAGAAGTTCGTGGCCGAACGCAAACTTACCGAGGGGGCAGACGAGGTCTTCGTCAACGGGGATTCGTTCATCCCAAACGCCAAGGCGCTGGAGCCGGTGTTCAAGGCCCGGATGTTTGTGAATGATGAATGATGAATGATGAGTGATGAGTGAAAAACAGGACATTCTGGAGCGAACGAAGGCATTCGCGCTGCGGGTAATCCAGCTGTATGCGTCTTTGCCCAAAAAGACCGAGGCGCAGGTGTTGGGGAAACAGGTTTTGCGCTCAGGAACTTCGGTCGGCGCACATGTGCGGGAAGGCAAACGCAGTCGTTCAGATGCGGAAATGATCAGCAAGACCGAAGGGGCGTTGCAGGAGCTTGAAGAAACAATGTATTGGTTTGAACTGCTTGTGGATTCCGGCATCGTCAAAGCCGAATTACTCTCCGATCTGATGAAAGAAGCGGATGAACTGACCGCAATTTTGGTGACCAGCGTGAAGACAATCAAAGCGCGGAGGAGGACAGGATGACACAACATTCATCATTCCGCACTCCGCATTCATCATTCCAAAAGCTTGAACAGCGACTGGTCCTGCTGGCCTGGCTGAACGAGCACTTCGGATACGATAGCAACCGCGAGCTTCTGGCGGACATGAAGGAGGCGGCCGAAGGATTCGATGCTCTCGGCCGCAGCTACGTCTACCACCGGCTGGAGTCACGCGGGGACAAGGTGAAAATTCCGCTGGCCGACCTGGCTCGCTACGACGACAACGTCCGCGAACACCTGCGCGCCATGAATGCCCGGAGGCCCGAGCCGATCACGCTTCGATACTTCCAGCACGTCGCAGTCCTCTACACGGAGATATTCCTGGACTGGTACTTCCACCGGCGGGGAGGGATGCTCCGCTCGCTGAACCTCTTCGTCGAGAAGCGCAACGCCTCGAAGACCGCCGCTGAGCCGAAGGATGCCAGGTTCTCGGAATCCGACCTGAAGAAGCTGGCATTCTGGATGGCGACCGGCAGCGGTAAGACGTTGATCATGCATATCAACTACCGCCAGTTCCTGCACTATAACAACCTGCCGCTGGACAACATCCTGCTGATCACGCCGAACGAGGGACTGAGCGATCAACACATGATGGAGATGACCGCCTCGGATATTCCTGCCAGGCGGTTCGATCTGAACGAGAGCGGTCTGATGATGAATGGGAAAGACGCGGTCCGGGTCATCGAGATTACCAAACTGGTGGAGGAAAAGCGCGGCGGCGGCGTGAGCGTGCCCGTGGAGGCCTTCGAGGGCAACAACCTGATCTTCGTGGACGAGGGCCACAAGGGTTCCGGCGGCGAGGCGTGGCGAAGCTTCCGCGACGCGCTGAGCGAAACGGGCTTCACGTTCGAGTACAGCGCAACGTTCGGCCAGGCTCTGACGGCGGCGCGGAACGACCAACTGACGGCGGAGTACGGAAAGGCCATCGTCTTCGACTACTCCTACCGCTACTTCCACGGCGACGGATACGGCAAGGATTTCCGCATCCTCAACCTGAAGGAGGAGACGATGGAGGACAAGACGGAGACGCTTCTCCTGGGCAACCTGCTCTCCTTCTACGAGCAGAAGCGGGTGTTCGAGGAGGAGGGGGAGGCCTTGAGCCCATACAATCTGGATAACCCTCTCTGGGTCTTCGTCGGCAGCACCGTGAACGCAGTCTATACCGAAGACAAGCAGAAGCGAAGCGATGTCTTGACCGTGGCCCGGTTCCTGCATCACTTCCTGCAGAACAAGCGCAACTGGGCGGTCAAGACTATCAAGAAGCTCATCGAAGGCAAGACCGGCCTGGTAACGCCGGCCGGCCAGGACGTGTTCGAGGACAAGTTTAAGTACCTTCGGAAAGCCGACCTGCCGGCCGAGAAAACGTATCAGGACATCCTTGCCAAGGTGCTTCACGCACCGGCGGGCGGCGGCTTGCACCTGTGCGACATCCGGGGCAGCGCTGGTGAAATCGGTCTGAAGGCGAGCGGTGCCGAAGACTACTTCGGCCTGATCTACATCGGCGACACCAGTACGTTCAAGAAGCTCGTGGAGGAAGACGACTCGGGAATAATTCTGGAGGAGGACGCCGTCACTGGCTCCTTGTTCGACGGCATCAATGAACCGGACACGAGTATCGATGTCCTCATAGGTGCGAAGAAGTTCATGGAGGGCTGGAATTCCTGGCGGGTCTCGAACATGGGCCTGCTTAACATCGGCCGCAAGGAGGGATCGGAGATAATTCAGCTCTTCGGACGCGGCGTCCGCCTTCGGGGCAAGGGATTCACCCTCAAGAGGAGTGCGGCGCTGGACGGCAACCACCCGGACCATGTGGGTTTGCTGGAGACGCTGAATATCTTCGCGGTGCGGGCTAATTACATGTCCCAGTTTCGGCAATACCTGGAGAAAGAAGGCGTCGAGACAGAGGGCTATGTGGAGCTGCCCCTTTTCATCTGGGCCGATCAGAGCTTTCTAAAAAGGGGGCTTGTTGTGCCCCGTGTGCCGGAGGACCGCAATTTCGAGGCGGAGTCGGACATCCTGCTGGAGCCTGAGACAGGGGTGCCTGTGTACGTTGACATGTCCATGAAGGTCCAGGCGATCGAAAGCGGTCCCGAAGGCATCACAGTTGTTGACGTGGGGACGAGGAGCGAACGGCCTATCCCGGACGAAAGCCTTGAACTTGTGGACTGGGAGAAAGCCTACCTCGACCTGCTTGAGTACAAGGAGCGGAAAGGACTGACAAACCTGGTTGTCCGGCCGGACGCGCCGAGGGGAATTCTCGCGACTACCGAGCCCGAGAGGCTGTACAGGCTTGTCGCGGACGAGTCGGTAGTCAGGCCGGAATCGTTCGCCGGCACGGCCCTGCTGCAAGAGGCGGTAGTCAACATCCTGCGGAAATACGCTGACGCTTTTTATCGGGTAAACCGGGAGCGATGGGACTCCATCCACATGGTCTACAGGACGCTCGACGAGAGCGATCCGAATCTCAGTTTCAACCGGGGTCTTGTGAGGGAGCGCGAGTATAGCAGATATGTAGTCAATATCCAGCGCTCCGAGAGCGAGCTGGTATCCGCGGTCGAAAAACTCATCGATGAAGTTGACCGTCTATACACCGAAGAGACAGGGAAACTGCGGTGCATCTATTTCGACAGGCACCTTTACCAGCCGTTGCTGATAGAGCATGGGGATGAAGTGAGGATGACTCCCCCGGGGCTGAACAAGAGCGAATCGCAATTTATTCGAGACATGAAGGAGTACTGGGCATACGAAAAGGATAAGTCGCTGGCGAAGGTAGAGGTCTTCCTCCTGCGCAATCTAGGTCGGGGAATCGGGATCGGCTTTTTTGAGGAGAGAGGCTTCTACCCTGACTTCATCCTGTGGATCATGGATGGGAAGAAGCAGCACATCATTTTCGTCGAGCCCCACGGAATGCTTCATGCAAACGCTTACATGCACGACGACAAGGCACGCTTGCACGAAGCCCTGCCGAAACTGGCCAAGGATATAGGTGCGAGAAGCAAGACGAAAGACATAACGCTGGATTCGTACATCATCTCAGCAACGCCATATCAGGACCTCCGCAAGAAATATCCTGACGCAACATGGGACAGAAAAAGGTTTGCCGATGCCCATATTCTCTTCCTGGAGCGCAGCAGGGAGTACGACTACATGGAAAAGATATTCACGGAACAGCTAACAAAGGCATGCACCTGACGGCTGTTCCGCTCCACTTCACAGCCGCAGGTGATGTCCAACGTTGGGCATCATCAATTCTGACAGGGGGATCAAGCACAGGCAACTGGCCCCCTCCGGATTGCGATCCGGAGGGTTTTCTATTAGCCGAGTTATGAACAGGACTGTTTTCCTTGTTGACGGTTTCAATCTCTATCACTCCTTAGTTGAAGCTCATCATGATGGCAGGGCTGCTACTGCTAAGTGGCTGGATTTAAAGAAGTCATGTTGCTCATATTTGCCGCTCGCAGGTCAGATCGGCGGCAAACGAGCAGATATGGAGCATGTCTACTATTTCTCTGCACCTCCCACACACCGCTCACAAGACAAGATTGACCGACATGCACTCTACATGAGTTGTTTGCGGGCGTCTGGAGTTAACGTTCAACTTGGACGCTTCAAGAAGAAGAGCGTCCATTGCAACAAGTGCAATCGAGATTTCTTCACTCATGAAGAAAAGGAACCCGATGTTGCCATCGCCACGAAACTATTCGAGATCTGTCATCTCGATCAATGCGATACGGCAATTTTGATGACAGGTGACACTGATCTTGCGCCGGATGTTGTCACTTGCAAGCGTATATTTCCAAACAAACCTATCTTCTTCGCGTTTCCGTACAAACGCACCAATGCCGAGCTCGCAAAGATTGCACCGGAGTCATTCTCCATCAAGTTTGGGAATTTCAAAGTGCGAACTGCAAATTTTTGGCTCTGGTTGACTCTTATTCCCCAAATCATTTTTTGCATGTTGTCATCTCGCAGGCACTTGCCCGTGAGTTCATCGTTAACCCGCTGAAGAGGGCCTCTATACTGGACAGCCGGTGGTGAAGGTGCTATAGTCCAACCATGACGACCATTACCATAGACGACATCCAGCGCGAATTGATAGTTTATCTCCAGCGGGGTCAAGCCAGGCGAAACGCTGGTGGTACTGGCCGAAATTCAGCCGGTAGCGTTCTTCCTTTTGCTGGTGTAAAATGAGGCAAAAGCGGCCTGGACTATGTATACTCACTGCGAGCGAGTAAGTCAACGGTTTATGAAGGCAATATGCATCATAAAATGCCGGAAGGAGGGATATGGAGACTAATTTCTAGGCAAGAAGGCTTGGCTGGCTTTTATGGGGCGAAGTGTCTGCATAAGGTTCCATTTGGGGTGTTATCCTGCGCTCCTGCGGGACAATAATTGTTAGCCCAGGCATGAATAAAGGTTTATCTGGAAATTTAGAGGAGGTAACACAGATGACGTCAGTAGAAGTTGTTGAAAAAGAGATAGAGAAGCTTTCTCTAAGAGAATTAGCTGAATTCAGACTTTGGTTTGCGAAGTATGACTCGGATGTTTGGGATGCACAAATTGAAGCGGATGCAGCAGCCGGAAAACTGGATGCTCTGGCGAAAGAGGCGATTGCGGAATATGAGTCGGGAAAGGCGCGACAAATTTGAAGCACTACGTGTCACCGAGTTTTGGCGGTGTTTCGATGCACTACCGCAGGAAACTCAAAAACTCGCACGTCACAATTACACTCTGTTGAGGGAAAATCCATCGCATCCTTCACTGCGTTTTAAGGCTCCTCGCTATTCTCTGCGGCTAACTTGTTTACTGAATAACCGCAGTACGCTCTATAAGGAGGTTATCCGTTGCAACTGATCATCTTATCTTGCATTTTCATCTGTTTCCCAGAGAGCAAAGGTATTATTTTCAGTGTCTATGCAGACAGCAAAATACCCTACCTTGGCTACAG